>JACMRS010000362.1 GCA_014376345.1 Bacteroidia bacterium
AAGCAATACCATAAGCTTTCAAATGGTCCTTTTGACTTTCATCCATAGGAATGAAAATATGCAAAGCCCTGGCAGAAAATGTTACCAGAAATATAATTATTAAAAGAGCTGATCTTTTCATTGTTTAATTAACGTTAATTAGTACTAAATATTGCAGGCAGTCTGCTTCCAAGCCATACACACAAAATTCCGAAAAGGTTGGTCGCAGTAAAATAAAATGCAAAAAAATCCCATTTTTTTGACAGAATAAGTTGGTAGCTTTCCATTCCAAAGCTTGAAAAAGTAGTAAATCCACCAAGCAACCCTGTAATTAGTAACAATCTGTATGCTTCCTCCTGATAATAAAGCTTGTAAAAAATTCCAATAGCTAAACAACCTAAAAGATTTACTAAAAGTGTTGCCCAGGGAAACGCAGATTCAGAAGCCTTTGGAATAAGCAGACCTATACTGTATCTCAGCAAAGCGCCGGTTCCTCCACCGGCAATAACCATTAAAAATTTGTTAAGCACTCTTGCGAAGATACACAAAAAACAAAGTTCTGGCGAACACGTTCTGTAAAACAATTATCATTTTATGTAAATCCATGCCTTTAAATAATTATTTTTGAAACTTAAATGCGGTATTTAAAACTTGTAATAATATTTTTAACATTCGGTATTCCAAATGCAACAAATGCACAGAATACAAAATATAACAAACAGGTTTATATGAAAGGCGGGTATTATCTTCTAACTAATATCCCCGATTTCTTTAGACTTCAGCCTTCACTCACATTTGGAAAACTATTAGAACCCTGGAGAAAAGACAGCCTTGTTCCAAGACAAAGATTTTTAGAACTTTCAGTAAATTACAATCCCTGGGGTTATTTCCTTAAACAAATAGATTTACCCGATCCAAACATTATGGATCATATTATATCAACTAGGTTTTTATACAAATCAACCAGTTTGAGAAGAAGATACTGGGCTCCGGTTTTGTCAGGTAGGTTTGGATTTTATCCTTTATCAAGAAGAGAGGAGAATGTAAATTTCTTCACTACAGGTACAAGAATAACACAATCTGCGGTTCAGGGTGGCATTGGAGTTGGTTTTCAGAATGGTGTGCACAGATATAGAAGTCATGCAATGTCTGATTTTTATTACGGGGTACAGATTTCTTTTAATAAAACATTCTATACAGTTGAGTCAATTGACCGTGGTTTTGATTTAACGGTATTTAATCCACCTCAAACTCACAGTGAATTTAAAGTCGTCCCTCAGTTATATCTTGGCTGGCGTTTTGGAGGAAGTTTTGGCCACTAATTAACTGTTGCACCGATTGCCTCTTTAAGCGTTTTTACAGGTTTATCACAAACCATATTTCTGCAAACATAAAATTCATTTTCGCTTGAAATAATCTTATCTTTCAGTATTGGAATTTGATTATCCTCACTATTTTTTATAGTTAAAATTATTCCCGGGTGAAGTAATGGATTGAAATTATTTAAAGACTCATTTACATTTTTCCCAACAGCTTCAATCTGAAAAACACCCTTTTGCATAATCTGCGCAACCCTCGCCCATTGCGAATGCCAGGCCGGGAATTGTGAAATATTAACCTGCATCAACTCAACCATTTTTTCTGCCATTCCAATCCATTGAGAATCGGCAAAAAGATAACCAAGCCACATTAAATTTTCTGCCATGATACTATTAGCTGAAGAAATTACATCGTCGCCAACATCATATTTTCTAGCTACTAAAACCGGCTCAGATTTTGAATTAAAATGAAACAGATTATTATCATTGTCAAAATAATTTTCGACAGCTATTTCTGTTAGTTCTTTTGCTTTTAAAAGATATTTTTCATTGTATCCCGCTTTATACAATGCTATTAATCCCTGAATAACAGTTGCATAATCTTCAATAAAACCATTAATTTTAGAATGACCATTTTTCCATGTTCTGAGTAATTTATTGTCTTGAAAAAATGACTTTAAAATCAAATCTGAAAGCTCTTCAGCTTCTTGCAAATAACTTTTATTACCAGTTGCCATCGCAGCATCTGCAAGTGCCTTAAGCATCAGTCCGTTCCAGCTACAGAGTGCTTTGTCATCTAAACCAGGTTTTTCTCTTTTTTCTCTGACAGCAAGTAATTTCACTTTACTTCGCTCTAATAATAATTCCAAATCAGATAACGGCATGTCAAAACTAACCGCTGCCTTCTCAATTCTATCAATCGAATATAAAATACTGTTGCCATGTTCCCAGCTGCCCTCCGGAACTATTTGAAAATATTTACAGAAAATATCAGAATCAATACCAAGTAATTCTTGAACTTCCTGATACTGCCAGACATAATATTTTCCTTCTTCTCCTTCCGTATCAGCATCCAGCGCGCTATAATACAAACCATTTTCATGCCTTAAATTCCTCCTGCAAAAATCTATTGTATCTTCTGAAATTCTAAGAAATAACTTATCCTTTGTAATCGCAAATGCGCGACTGTATAAACTGATAAGTTGTGCGTTGTCATAAAGCATTTTTTCAAAGTGCGGAGCAAACCATCTTGCATCAACAGAATATCTTGCAAAACCACCTGCAAGCTGATCATACAAGCCTCCAAGGGCAATATGCTCCAAAGTAAAAATAGTAAAATCAAGTGCTTCTTTCTTATTGTTTAAAAGATAATGATCCAGAAGAAATTCGTAATAATTCGGAAGTGGAAATTTCGGTGCCCTATTTTGACCACCATACACTGAATCAAAGTTTAATGAAAGATCAGCAAATATTTTATTGAAATTAAACGCAATTTTTTCATTTAAAACTTCGCCGGCTTTTGACATGTTTTTAATGCCATCAGAAAGTTGCTTCGAATATTCCAGTGCTTTTGAAGGTTCATTTTTCCACATATCAGCAATATTTAAAAGTAGCGTCTGCCATTGTTGCTTTGGGAAATAAGTACCTGCATGAACAGGCGAGCCATCCGGCAATGCAAAAGCATTTAAAGGCCAGCCACCGTTGCTATTAATCAACTGACAGGCATCCATATATACCTGATCTATATCCGGCCTTTCTTCCCTGTCTATTTTAATGCAGATAAAATAATTAT
>JACMRS010000363.1 GCA_014376345.1 Bacteroidia bacterium
AAATTATCAGACTATAATTATTTTCTGCCTCAGGAAAAAATTGCGCAAAACCCTCTTGATGAAAGAGATACTTCACGACTTTTATTTTATGCCGGCGAGAAAATATCTCATCATATTTTCAGTGAAATAAATAATCTTATTCCCGCTGGAACAACCCTCTTCTTTAATGATACTAAAGTGATTCCCGCAAGAATCATCATGAAAAGAAATTCCGGTGCTGCCATTGAAATATTTCTTTTACAACCTCATAAATCTGATTATGCTTCAAGTCTTTCTGAACTGCATTCTTCAACCTGGAAATGCCTGATCGGGAATAAAAAAAAATGGAAAAACGATGAGGTTTTAACCTGTGTTTTAAATCCTGAAAATGAAAATATTACACTTTTAGCTAAACTTACAGATTCAGAAAATAACACTGTAGAATTTAGCTGGGATAAAGCAGAGCCTTTTGCAAATATTTTGGAAATTGCAGGCAGCATGCCGATTCCACCATACATAAAAAGAAACGCAGAAAATTCAGATAAAACCCAATACCAGACTGTTTATGCTCAATATGAAGGTGCAGTTGCAGCACCAACAGCCGGA
Source organism: Bacteroidia bacterium (assembly GCA_014376345.1). Lineage (GTDB taxonomy): Bacteria > Bacteroidota > Bacteroidia > NS11-12g > UBA955 > JACMRS01. Next base: position 586 of record JACMRS010000363.1, read on the forward strand.
CTCCATTTTACGGATTCTGTTTTAGAAAAACTGCAAGAAAATAACTGCCGTATTGAAAAAGTAACGCTGCATGTTGGTGCCGGTACTTTTCTTCCGGTAACTGATGATAAGGTGGTGAACCATAATATGCATACAGAAACTTTCATCTTGAAAAAAGAAACTGTAACAGCGTTGCTTGAAAGTAAAGGCCGGGCATTTTGTGTTGGCACTACCTCGCTCAGGGTAATTGAATCTTTATATTATATTGGCACTAACCTGCTTTCAAAAAATCCCAATCCTTTTTTAGTTGAAAAACTAAGTCCTTACAATGAAAACAATACTTCCAATGAAACCAAAGCACTTGAGGCAGTACTTGATTATTTCAATACAAATAATCTAACAGAAATTGAGGCACGAACAGGTATTATGATTCTGCCCGGCTACAAATTTCATTTTGTAAAAGGACTAATAACAAACTTTCACATGCCTTCAACTACACTGATATTGCTGGTTGCAGCTTTTATAGGAAGCGATTGGAAAAAAATCTACAACGAAGCCCTCAATAACAATTACAGATTTTTAAGTTATGGCGACAGTTCATTATTAATCCCTTAAACTAATAATTTTTGGAGTCTAAATAATAAAAACTAAAAGAACTTAAAACTATCATCCTGATCATTATTTTCGTTTAAACCAAAACAAAATAAAGTGCTGGATCAGCATTTTATAAATAGCTTTGCAATCTTGAGCATCTCAAAAAAAAATATCACAATAATAGGCGGCGGCGCGGCCGGTTTTTTTGCAGCAATTAATATCAAACAAAAAAATCCTGATTATCATGTACAGATTTTCGAGAAAAGCAAAACACTTTTAGGTAAAGTAAGAATAAGTGGCGGTGGCAGATGTAATGTAACACACGCTTGTTTTACTCCAGAAGATCTTATAACAAGATATCCAAGAGGAAACAAAGAATTGCTTGCACCTTTCAAAAGATTCAATTCATTACAGACTATTGAATGGTTTGAGAAACGAGGCATTTTATTAAAAACTGAATCTGACGGACGTATGTTTCCAGTTACCGATGATTCTGAAACAATTGCCGGTTGCTTTATTGATGAAGCTCACAACCGCGGTATTCCTGTAAGAAGAGGTGCAGGAATGAGCAGCCTGGAAAAATCAGATGATAAATGGAAATTAAAAATGACCGATGACAGCAATGTTATTTCTGATGTTGTAATTATGGCTTGTGGTAGCAGTCAGCAAACATGGAAAATATTAGAAGAACTTGGACATCAGATTATACACCCTGTCCCTTCACTTTTCACTTTTAATACTCAGGATGAAAGATTGTCCGGCATTCCCGGAGTTTCTGTAGCGGAAGTTGAGATTAAAACTAATGGACTAAAGTCTTCGGGTCCTTTGCTGGTAACACATTGGGGTTTAAGCGGACCAGCAATATTAAAACTTTCTGCCTGGGGTGCAAGAAAATTTTCTGAGTTAGAATACAGATTTGATATTTCGGTCAACTTTTTACCGGGTAACACAGCAGAACAGATTTTGCAAAAACTACTGGGATTTAAAACATCAGATTCAAAGAAAACTATTTACGCCCATTCAAGGTTTAATATACCGCAAAGACTTTGGGAAAAACTATGCGATGCTTCAGGTATTCAGTACAAATTAACCTGGGCAGACAGTTCAAAGCAGTTGCTTAATAAACTGGCTCTTAATCTTTGTGAGTCTGTTTTTAAAATAAATGGCAAGAGTACTTATAAGGAAGAATTTGTAACTGCAGGCGGTGTTTCTTTAAAAAATATTGATTTTAAAACAATGGAAAGCCGCATTACTCCCGGACTTTTTCTTGCCGGCGAAGTATTAAACATTGACGGCATAACCGGCGGATATAATTTTCAGGCTGCCTGGACAGAAGCCTGGATTATTAGTGAAAGCGTTTAAGGATTTTCAATTTGCGAATTGAGCAATAAAAATTATTTATGATCTGCATGATTTTCTTTGTGAAATCACTCCAAAATTTTGTGTAATAGATTACATATAAAAACATCTCCGCCAACATTAACCAGATTTCGCTTTTAAAACCTTCTTTTCATCGAACATTAAAATGCTTTAAACCTCTGTTATAGGTATTACCCGCATATTTGAATTAATTTGCAAAAACTTATAAATTTATAAAATGAAAAGAAATATCATTACAGCAATTTTATTAGCAGCTTTTATATTGCCTTACACTGCGAAGGCTGATGAGGGCATGTGGCTTCTGGCTTATCTTGACAAAAACTACAAGGATATGAAAGCCAAAGGTCTGAAGCTTACGCCTAAGCAACTTTACGATGTCAATCAAGCCTGCACAAAAGATGCTATAGGCTGGTTTGGAGGAGGTTGCACTTCAGAAATAATTTCATCAAAAGGACTTGTATTAACAAACCACCATTGCGGATATTCTGCTATTGCCGGTTTGAGCAGCACTTCTGATAACATTCTTGACAATGGCTTTTGGGCAAAATCAATGAACGAAGAGCGTTCAGCCAAAGACATCAGTCTTGCAATAGTTCAGCGAATGGATGATATTACTTTATTTATTACTTCTCAACTTAAAGGCGTTGCCGAAAAAGACAGAGCTTCAGTACTTGCTAAAATTTATACCAGA
>JACMRS010000364.1 GCA_014376345.1 Bacteroidia bacterium
AACCAAGACGACTCTAACCGTTTCACCATCAAAATATAAATCATTTTGACTAGAAAATGGTCGCGCAATTTTTCATCGCGTAGGATATCTTTTTTAATCTCTTTTCGATCGTCTAAATAAAAAGCTGGCTGATACCCTGACAGCATTGGTGGAAAATGGTCAAATAATTCTTCAAAGGTTTCAAAATTACCAAGTTGGTGCGGTGTCACAAATAGATTTTGCGGTTTTGTCTTGACAGGAAATACTAAATCTGTCTGCTGACTTTCGACCATCTTTCTTGTTCTGGCAACTAATAAAGAATCTGTCAATCTAAAGAAATCATTACCAGATAGCTTTTTGATGAAATCACCTATTTGAGGCTTTTTATCTCTACGCCATTCATTAAATATAGTCTGTGCTTGTTTAAAAGAATAATCAATATTTTTTACAGCCAATTTTTCTTCATAGCCATGTACATCACCTTGCACCATTAATTTAAACTGGTTTCTAACATCATTCAAAGAGTTATTAATCGGAGTTGCAGATATCAGCAGAACTTTGACATCTTGGTTTTTCTTTAAAATTTCATCTACCAAAAATTTGTAGCGATTAGACTTATCATTTCTTAAATTATGACTTTCATCAATTACAATTAATTTGGGCTTGTCATCAATGAATAATTTGTCAGCACGATCGCTATAAGAATTTAAGCGGTCGCTATTCATGTCCGTGTGAAAGCGAATGAAAAACTTGAACTTATCGGTTTCAAATTTTGATGCTTGATCTTCCTTATAGCGTCTCCAGTTAATCTCTAACTTTTTGGGGCAAAGCAATATAACTTCTCGTCCCTGCATCTGAAAAAACTTCATTACAGCTAAAGCACTCCAGGTTTTACCCAACCCCACAGCATCAGCTAAAATCGCTCCGTCATATTTCTGAAGCATCCGAATCAGGCTAAGAACACCTTTCTTTTGGAAATCATACAGCGTATCAAAAATAGCAGTATTCTCTAATCTACCCACCTGCCGATTAAATTCTGGATCGTTCTCAATTTCTAGAATCTGATTTCCAAATAATTCAAATAAAATTTTATAGTAAATTTCTCTTGGCGTATACTTAATAAATATTTTCTCAATTTCTTCGATCAGATATTGCTTAAATTTCTGTTTGCGAATTGAAGCATCTTTAGCAATGATTGTTTTTTCGTTATGGGCTTGAGGTAGATCCCAAAGTGTATCAAACCATTCAACTAGTTCTTTATATTGGTTGTTATTTCCTGTCTCTGCAATATTCAATTCCAGATTATTAGTGCGCTTTAAACCAATTCCAGCCTCAGTTAGATTCGAGCTGCCAGAAATAAAATATTTATTTCGGTCGTCATCCTGGGAAGGATCGAATAAGTAGCATTTAGCATGACAAAAGTTTGGCTCTAAAGTCTTTGCCTTCACTTTATCCTGTTTTAAAAAATCGACAGCTTCCTGTGCCAAACGACTGAGATTGAGTGCTGCTTCAATTGTAATATTCTCGTTTAGTAAATCTAAGGGGGGATTTTCTACTCGATCTAAATTAAC
>JACMRS010000365.1 GCA_014376345.1 Bacteroidia bacterium
TATTCGGAAAGAAAGAAGTTTGCTGTTTATACCCGTTACCGCAGAGAGCAAAAAATGCAGGATCTTTCAGTTAGTCCGGGTTCAGTGAAAGTACAGGAATCTATTTGCCGGCGTACTTTTCGTGTTCATCTTGAAAGTAAAATTTCAGATGTTATTAGTATTCATTCGAGAGTTGAATCGAGTTTGTATTCTGGCAATAATAAAAGCAGCAAGGGCATACTTTTATTTCAGGATTTTGTTTATTCCGGATTTAAAAAAACAACTGTCACCTGCAGACTTTCTTATTTCAGTACTGATGATTATGATTCACGCATTTATGCTTATGAAAGTGATGTGATGTATTCGTTTTCAGTGCCTGCTTTTCAGAATGAAGGCACAAGATTTTATGTTTTATTAAAATATAAAGTTTCCAAAAGATTAGATTTGTGGGCTAAAGTTGCACAAACATCTTATTTTAATATTGAAACTATCAGCAGTGGCAATGATTTAATTAATGGGAGTAAAGTAACAGATATAAAATTACAGGCAAGATTCATATTTTAAAAAATCAGAATGACTAAATTGAGTGTAAACATCAACAAACTGGCAACTATCAGAAATGCCAGAGGTGGTAATAATCCTGATCTTTTAAAAGCAGTCAGGGATATTGAAAGTTTTGGTGCGCAAGGAATTACAGTGCATCCCCGTCCTGATGAAAGACATATTCGTTACAGCGATATCCCTTTGCTAAAAAATGTAATTACCACTGAATTTAATATTGAAGGCAATCCAAAGGAAAGAAATTTCATGGATTTGGTTCTTGAAAATAGGCCTGAGCAAGTAACACTTGTTCCGGATGTTGCAGGTGTACTTACTAGTAATCAGGGATGGAACACAGTAAAAGAGTTTTCATTTTTAACAGAAACAATTTCAGAATTTAAACGCCATGGTATTAGAACCAGTATTTTTCTCGATCCGGATATTTTAATGCTTGAAGCTGCTAAGAAAAGTGGTGCCGACAGGATAGAACTTTATACAGAAAGGTACGCTTCATACTATAACAGCAATCGTGAAACTGCCATCGCACCATATCTCAGAACAGCTGAAGCAGCACTTGCATTAGATTTAGAGATCAACGCAGGTCACGATCTAGACCTTCAAAATCTGAATTATTTTTACAAACATATTACAGGTTTGAAAGAGGTTTCCATTGGTCATGCTTTAATTTGTGATGCCATTAACCTCGGACTCAAAAATACAATTAAACTTTACCTCAACCGGCTCGATCCAACATACGAACTCAGATAAAAAATCACAAACCTCAAATGAAAAACTATTTAAAAACCCTCACAATTCTTGTTATTTTTAATACCTCACACTATTCAGTTTATGCCTGGGGATTTTTCGGACATAAGAAAATAAATGAAATAGCTGTGTACACATTGCCTCCGGAAATGTTTGGTTTTTATAAACTTCATTCCTGTTTTTTAATCGAACATGCAGTTGATGCCGATAAAAGACGGTACGCTGTTAAGGAGGAAGCCTGTCGTCATTTTCTGGATGGAGATTTTTATGAGAAGGCTTTGCCTCTGGATACCATTCCAAGAAAGTGGAAAGCGGCAATAGCAAAGTACGGAATGGATACGATCACTACTCACGGAATTGTACCATGGCATGTTCAGGTTATGTTTTACAGATTAACTGAAGCGTTCAGGAAAAGGGATTATTATAAGATATTGAGATACTCAGCTGATCTTGGACATTATGTAGGCGACTGTCATGTACCATTACATGCAACGGGCAATTATAATGGTCAAAAGACTGGTCAGCATGGCATTCATGGTTTATGGGAGTCGAGATTGCCTGAGTTGTATTTCGATAATTATGATTTGCTTTCGGGGCAGGCAGTTTATATTGAAGATCCGCTTGAGAGTGCCTGGCTTGCATTTGAAGGAAGCTTTGCACTTGTTGACAGTGTTTTGCGTGCAGAAAAAGAATTAAGCAGGTTATTTCCCGAAGACCGTAAATTTGCTTTTGAGCCCAGAGGTAATCTTACGATAAAAGTTTATTCTGAATCATTTTCTAAAGCTTATCAGTCAAAAATGGGTACAATGGTAGAAAGCAGAATGCGATCTGCAATTGCCCTTCTTGGCAATCTTTGGTATACGGCGTGGGTGAATGCCGGTCAGCCCGACCTTGATAAAATCAATAAGGATACTGCACCAATTGAGGATGTTCCGGAAGAGATACCGGCTCCAGTTGCTGCTCCTGCTTTACTTTTGATAAGACCCGAGGATGATTGACGTGAATTAATTTTACTTTAGAATTAAGACTCTGCGGTTTTTGTGTATAAAACTTCTTAAATTGTGAATTTCGCTCAGAAGTAATGCCATACTTTCGCAGACAACTTAAAAATAACGACACGCAAAAATGAAATTCATAGTACCATCTTCTTTACTGCTTGAGCACCTTCAAATGGTTAGCGGCGCGATAGTGTCAAAACCGGTATTGCCTATTCTTGAAAACTTCCTTTTCGATATCAGCAAAGGAGAGCTTACCATACATTCAACGGATCTTGAAACTTCTATGTCTACTACTATTAAGGTAGAAGCAAAAGAAGATATAAAAGTGGCAGTGCCTTCTAAAATGACGTTAGAAATCCTGCGTTCTTTACCGGATCAGCCTGTAACTTTCACAGTAAATGAAGATACTTTCGCTATCGAAATGAGCACTAGTTTTGGCCGTTATAAACTTGCAGGTCAGCCGGGTAATGATTATCCAAAACTTCCTGAAGTTGATGCTGAATCAACATTTACTCTTTCTTCAAATATTTTGCTTCGCGCTATTTCAAAAAGCATATTTGCTACCGGAACTGATGATTTAAGACTTAATCTTACAGGTGTTTATGTTGAAATGTCTGAAGGCAGCATTAATTTTGTTGCAACTGATGCAAACAGATTGGTTAGAATAACAAGAGATGATGTAAAGCCGGGAGTTGAAAACAATTTTATTCTTCCAAAAAAGGCATTGAATCTTTTAAAATCTTCATTGTCTAATGATGTTGCACCGGTAAGGGTTGATTACAATAAATCAAACGTATTTTTTACTCTGGGAGACATGAAACTGACTTGTCGCATGATTGATGAGCGTTACCCTGATTACAAAGCAGTCATTCCTTCCGATAACAATAACCATCTTACCATAAACCGTATTGAACTATTGAATTCTGTAAGAAGGATTTCAATTTTCTCAAATAAAACCACGCATCAGATCAGGTTGAAGATTACAGGCAATGAGTTAAACATTTCTGCTGAGGATCTGGAAATGGCTAATGAGGCACAGGAAAGACTTAATTGCGAATATGATGGTGAAGATCTTGAAATTGGTTTCAATTCAAGATTTCTTCAGGATATGCTTGCAAATATTGATCATGATGAAGTTGTGCTCCAGCTTTCAACTCCTAACCGTGCCGGATTGATGGTACCAAAAGAGAATGAAACGGATGAATCAGTAACCATGCTGATTATGCCAATGATGCTCAATAATTATTAAATTCTGACTTCTGGCAGACAGTTTTCCGTCAATTTTCAATTGTAAGATTGTTGTAAAATTTTCGTAACCAATTGAATTTAAAATTGGCGGTAATACTATTTAATTTAGAATTTAAATTTTCTGTAAATTGAATTAGTTGTTGTTAAATGCGCGACTATGCAGGTTTTATAAGAGAATTGACTCTTTTTCAAATATCGCTATTTTTTATTAATTAGGTTTATAATATTAATCAAGTAATCAAACCATTTTATCCAGGTCTGATTAATAATATTATTATGATATATTTGAATTTTAAATATGCTTATAGCAATACGAAAAATAAGTTTATTTCTTACTGTATCGTTTGTTTTAATTAATGCCGATGCTCAGAAAATCAATATTCCGGCCATTGAATGTCTAGGCAATGTTACGTCTTTCTCTTATACCCCGCCTTCAGGATTAACATTAAGCTCAGCCACATGGACTTTTGGAGATGGTAATAACTCTTTAAGTAAAACTCCTTTATATTCTTATGCAGGTACAGGTTTTTACACAGTAAAAATCGCAGCTGTTTTTACAAATAGTACTACCCGTAATGACAGTATTAAAATTGAAGTTGTTGGTCTTCCTAAAGCAGCGTTTATAACAACTAAAAATAGTGATACCTGTTTCAATACAAACAACCTTTGCTATAAAGATACCAGTCATACTGCTAAAGCGGGACAGACTATTACCAGCAGACTGATAGTATGGGGTGATGGTAGTTTTGACCTTTCTGGCAGTCCTGCTTTTGGTGATGTTGTCTGTCATAATTATCTTGTTGCTGATATCTACAAAATAAGGATGGAAGTAACAGACAAATATGGCTGTAAAAGTATTGAAAACAAAACGGTAAGTATTGTTGAAAATACAGAAGCTTTATTTTTTGATACTGTTCAATATATAGACTGTAAAACGGTGAAAGTTTGCTATAAAAATCTATCATATCTGGGAAATCCAATGTCAGCAACATATAAGTGGTTACTAGATAGTGTTGCTGTTGACACTAATAAGTATTTTAA
>JACMRS010000366.1 GCA_014376345.1 Bacteroidia bacterium
ATTGCGAATATCCTGATCGCCGCCCATTGCATGGATGACACTGCCAGAACCAAGGAATAAAAGAGCTTTGAAAAATGCATGTGTCACAACATGGAAAACTGCCGCTGTATAAGCACCCATTCCTAATGCAAGAAACATCAGTCCAAGCTGACTGACTGTTGAATAGGCTAGTACTTTTTTAATGTCATTCTGAAATAAACCAATAAAGGCTCCTATTAATGAAGTTGCAATACCAATTATAGCAACAAACTTGAGTGTGTCAGGTGAAAGCGAGAACATGATATTTGTTCTTGCAACCATATAAATTCCGGCTGTTACCATGGTTGCAGCAAGTATAAGTGCAGATACAGGGGTTGGACCAGCCATTGCATCCGGAAGCCAGGTAAACAAAGGCAACTGAGCGCTTTTTCCCATTGCGCCTATAAAAAGACAGAAAGTTATCCAGGTAATAGTTCCGGTGCTAACCGCAGATGCAGCGATAAAACCGGGTGCAAATAAGGTTGTGAAATTGAGCGTTCCGAAATTCACATAAATAAGGAACATGGCAATAAGGAAACCAAGATCACCGATTCGGTTCATGACAAAGGCTTTTTTAGCAGCATCGTTGTTTTTGTTTTCTTTGTACCAGAAACCAATCAACATAAATGAGCAGAAACCAACACCTTCCCAACCAATAAACATTACCAGAAAATTATTGCCGAGAACAAGCATCAGCATAAAGAAAATGAAAAGATTCAGATAGGCGAAAAATCTTCTGAAACCATCATCTTCTTTCATGTATCCAACAGAAAAAAGATGGATTAGAAAGCCAACACCTGTTATCACCATCATAAACAGCGCTGATAAAGGATCAGCTAGAAAAGATACTGAAACATCAAAATTTCCTGCTGCAATCCAGTCGAATACTTTGGCTTCGATAGGAGTTGGAATTTTAATCAGATGCGCAAATATTACCACAACTGCTCCAAATGCTGCGAGCACTCCTGCACAAGCAATCACTGCCGCTTGCATTTTGCTGATTTTTTTACCCAGCACCACTAAAAGCAAAAAGCTAAGAAGGGGAAAAAGTGGGACTAATCGTACTAGTTGTTCCATTTATATAATATCCTTTGCGGCTAAGTTTTAAATTACCATTTTAATGTATTAAGCGCTTCGGTATCTGAAGTGCCTGAATTTCTATAAACCATCATCAATATTGCAAGTCCTACAGCTACTTCTGCAGCTGCTACTGCCATAATAAAAAACACGAAAACCTGTCCGTTTGTATCGCCCATAAAACTTGAAAATGCTACCATCAAAAGGTTGACAGCATTCAGCATCAGTTCGATACACATAAACATAATGATGGCATTTCTTCTAACCATAACACCAAGTGCACCAATGCAAAAAAGCACAGTACTTACCAGAATATACTGATCAATTGTTACTCCGTTTATCGTATTCATTTTCCTGTTAATTAATGAAGTTGTTTTTTACTTAAATAAACTGCACCTACCATTGCGGCAAGAAACAGCACAGATGATATTTCAAAAGGCAAAAGGAATTCATCAAATAGAACTCTTCCCAGGTTTTTCACAGTGCCGGCATCAGTAATACCTGAAGAAGTGATTGAAACTTCTGAAACTTTGAACGCTGCAATCAGTGTAATCATAAGTAAACCTGCTGTAATTACTGCTATAAAACGGATATAAGGTTTTTTGTGAGATTCTGTTTCTCTGTTGAGGTTCAGCATCATTATCACATACAGAA
>JACMRS010000367.1 GCA_014376345.1 Bacteroidia bacterium
TCATTAATTTCGGGTTTAACATACTTGTTTTCTATTGCAAGTCCTGCAAAGCTGAGCAGGCAATCGAGCCTTGCAATAACATGACTGTTTTGCTGAACAGGTGCAATAAAATCAGACAAATACGCCATCAGTTCAGCATACAACCGCAATTCAATTTCATGAATACGACTTTCTGCAGTCAGTATTTTTTCTTCGTAATGCTTGAGTTCTTCAGTAATATAACGCTCAGCATTGGTAAGGGTTTGCTTGCGGATCCATTCAGGTGGAACCTTATCTTTATGCGTATTTGTTACTTCCAGATAATAGCCGAAAACAGAATTAAATGCAATTTTCAAACTTGGAATAGATGTGCGTTCCTGCTCGCGTATCTGAATGTCTACTAAATAATCTTTACCCTTAAATGCAAGATGCCGCAGATCATCCAGTTCGGTGTCAACACCTTCTGCAAAAATACCTCCTTTATGAATTAATAAAGGCACCTCCGACTGCATTTCCTTTCTCAGTTTTTCAGAAAGAACATGACATGGATTGAGCAGATCAAGCAGCTTTAAAATATGAGGATTATTTGAAGATTCCATTAAAGCGCTGATCACTTTAACTGCTTCAAGTGCCCTTCCCAGCTGCATTATTTCACGTGGATTGGCGCGTTGCAACGAAACCTTTGAGATAATACGTTCTAAATCGCCAATCAATTTTAACTGATCGTTGAGCTTATTAGATAAATCTCTGTTCTTAACAAAATACTCTACGGTATCGAGTCTTTCTTTAATCAGAGCCAGTTCTTTCAAAGGCAGCACCAGCCACTTCTTGAAAAGCCTTGAACCCATTGGCGTTTTTGTTTTATCAAGAATATCAACAAGCGCAGATCCTCCTGGTTGCGAAGGTTTCAGCACTTCCAGATTACGTATTGTAAACGCATCAAACCACACATATTTATCTTCATCAATTCTGCTGATGGCAGTAATGTGCTGCAGATTGGTATGGTGATTCTGTTCGAGATAATGCAGAGAACTTCCTGCAGAAACAATTGCATCCGACAACTCATGAATACCAAAACCTTTGAGTGTGACAGTGCCAAAATGTTTCAGCAATTTCTCCTGACAATAATCGTGTTGAAAAACCCAGTCATCCACAGCAAAATGATAATATTTATCGCCAAACTGTCGTATAAACTCTTTAACCTGAGGCTTAGAAACAATAATTTCCGAAGGTTTAAAACCGTTGAGTAATTTATCAATGTAACCGCTGTTTCCCTGAGCCACCATAAATTCTCCGGTAGAAATATCAAGAAACGAGCAGCCTATATTTTCATTTCCCAGATAAACAGCCGCCAGATAATTGCTGTGCCTGGTTTCAATTACCTTATCGTTGTAAGTAACACCGGGAGTAACAAGTTCAGTAACCCCGCGTTTTACAATTCCTTTAGCCTGCTTAGGATCTTCTAATTGCTCGCAAATTGCAACACGCTGACCGGCACGCACAAGTTTTGGAAGATAAGAATCGAGAGAATGGTAAGGAAATCCTGCAAGTTCAATTTCCGAAGGAGAGCCTGCACCGCGCTTGGTTAGTACTATTCCAAGTATTTTTGAGGTTGTAATTGCATCTTCACCAAAGGTCTCGTAAAAATCGCCTACTCTGAAAAGCAGCAAGGCTCCCGGGTGTTTTTGTTTAAACCCGTGGTACTGTTTCATCAGTGGTGTCTGAATATCTGTTATCTTTGCAGTCAAAATGTTCCGCAAGTTAAAATTAGCTGAGCTAAACCGATTAACAATTTATCAATACAAGGAAACAAAAAAGCTTCCGGTTGTTGTTATTCTCGATAATGTGAGAAGTATGAACAACGTTGGCAGCATTTTTCGCACGTGTGATGCTCTTGGTATTGAAAGTCTGTATTTATGCGGTATCACAGCAGTTCCGCCCCACAGAGAAATCCACAAAACAGCAATTGGCGCCGAAGAAAGTGTGCACTGGGAGTACTTTAAAGATACTACCGAAGCCTGTTTAAAACTAAAAGAAAAAGGCTATAAACTTGCTGCAATAGAACAAGCTGCAGGCAGTAAAGATCTTTCAGATTTCAATTTCACTACAAAAGAAAATTTTGGATTGATTTTTGGTAACGAGGTGGACGGTGTAAGCGATGAGGTAATGAATTTGTGCGACCATTGTATTGAAATTCCACAATTTGGCACCAAACATTCATTTAATGTAGCAGTAAGCGCAGGAATTGTTTTGTGGGAAGCTTCAAGACAAATTGAAATAACAGGAAATTAAAGAGCAGGCAGTACCTTTGACAAATAATATGCGGGAGCAAACAACCATTAATAACAGTTCAGATAAACTTACTTTAAGATGGTTTTACAGCTTATGTCTGTCTGCTTTATTAGTGTGTTCATTCAATGCATCCTCTCAAAAAATAAATATCAATAATCTGATTACTGCAGAGCAATCCCGTATTGATTTGTTAGATGGAAAACTTGATTCAGCTATTACACTTAGTACGCCTTCGCAGGATTTAAGAGCTGCCCGATTTGTTTTTGTTACCATTAATTCGGTAAGAGACAATATTAATAACAGCGCTTACACTGAGGCAGAAAAAGACAAATATCTTCGGGCTTTAATGGAATATTCCCGCACTATTAATACTCACAATCTTTTTCAATTTACAGCAAACGAACATTCACTCAGTCTTGCCAACAAACTGATTACACTTAACAACCCTGCTAAAGAACTTGATCTGCTTAAAACAAACCTTAAAGTGTCGATTAATCTTTACGAGTTTATAATTCCAAAACCTTACGCGAAAGAATTCTGGCTTTACGCAGCAAATTTCTACCCGACAGATGTTTTAAACAAGTTCATGAAAGCTGTATTTTCTCAGCCGGGTACAGATGTTGTTGCAGCAGTTGCCAAAACAGATCCGAATGCAGTAAAACAGTATTTCGGCAGTACACACCATATTTCACGCTCTCTTCAGGCCTCTAAAGATCCGGTTGTAATGCTCATTATGACTATCTACAAAACTTACGGCATGCAATCTAAAGCTTATTCATTGCTCGATCTTATTTACAATGGACAAATGGATCTCGAAGATGCTGAAATAGTAAGTAAAATGCCGGAGCAGTTTTATAAAGTACTGATTGAACTGAGAAAGAAAAAAAACATTTATGCCAATTATTCCGTTGATAAAGAACTTCAGACACTGGCAATGGAAACCGTTGTTGAAGTAAATTTAAGGCATGAAGATAAAGATGCTTTCAGGTTTGAGCCGGTAGATAAAAGCAACGCTTACGAAATATACACCGATCTTGTTTATACTTCTGAAGAAGTTTTCACTTCATCTTTCCTTGGACTTTATCAGAGGATGAATGAAAAGCGCAAGGAAAAATCAGGTTATGAATTCCTGAAAAATCTTGGGTTCAACAGGTTCAGAATTTTCCTTAAAGAATGTGCAGGCTATAACAAGCTGGATGATTTTTTAAATACCATGAGTAAGGAAGAAGTTGACTTGCTGATTATGGATTTTGTAAGCGGACTAAACGATTATGGAGGAGACCTTGGTCCTGCTGTAGATGTGGCAGATACGTATGGCAGTTTGAATGACACCATCATTAAAAAACAGTTTATGAAAGGCATTGAAAGAGAGCTTGTTAAGTTGTCACTCGCTGGAAATGAACATGGAGTAAAAATTTACGGATTGCTTTATAAACTGACAGGCGGCGACCCAAACACAATTACAAACCTGTTTACTTTCAATCTTCCGAATCTTGATATTATGCCATCTTCTTCATTATTTATTGATGGAAAACATATTCAGCAACATTTCTTTTTTGATGATGAAGACGGACAAGCGGCATTCAGCAGCTGGCTTTCTATTTACAACAATGCCAACTGGAAAAAAGTAGACAAAGGTGATTACATCATTATACAATCTGTAAAAGGAAAAAACATCTGGATGTACGGCAACAAGCCACAGTTTGAAATTAGAGCTCAGGAAGCACTTTCAAGATTGTTTGCAGAAACTAAAAGATACCCTGATTTGGTAGTGCACAGGGGCCATAGTTATTACGTATTAAGCACTATAAACAGTTTGACAAACAGTTGTAAAATTGCATTAATGGGCAGTTGCGGCGGTTATCAGAATGTTTCGCTTATTATGGAAAACGCTATGGATGTTCAGATAGTTTCTACCAAACAAATAGGTACGGGAGCAATTAACAATGTTTTGATTTCTGAGACAACGGAAACCATCAGGCAGGGAAAAGATATTGTCTGGCCCGAATTGTGGAAACGCATTCAGGCGAAGGTTGGCAACAACCTTAAATTCAGCGATTATGTACCACCATATAAAAACCTTGGAGCCAAATTCATAAAGGCATACAACGAGCTTTAAAATAAACTATTTATGGATTTTAATTTACAGGAAACCATTACTATAACCTTTACGCTTTTCGCAGTGATTGATGTAATTGGTTCGGTACCGATTCTGATTTCTCTGAAAGAAAAAACAGGATCAATTCATGCCGGGCAGGCAACATTGGTAGCGGGAATATTAATGACACTGTTCTTTTTTGTTGGAGAAAAGTTTCTTGGCTTTCTTGGTATTGACATACATTCGTTTGCGCTTGCAGGCTCAATAGTTATCTTTATTATTGGCTTAGAAATGGTTTTGGGACGAGATTTTTTCCATACTGATCCAGATCTTAAAAGTGGCAGCATAGTACCCGTTGCCTTCCCTATTATTGCTGGTTCCGGAACGCTTACCACTATAATGTCGTTGAAATCACAATACCATGCAGTAAACATTTATGCAGCCATTATTCTCAATCTGATTTTTGTATTTGTTGTTATAAGCTCAACAGGAAAAATAGAAAAGCTATTGGGGAAAAACGGACTGCTTGTAATAAGAAAATTTTTCGGAGTGATATTGATTGCGATTGCAGTGAAATTATTCAAGACCAATTTTAGTGCCTGATTCGTCATCGTTTTTCAGATCTTCTTCCTCTTTTTTCAACTCTTCTAAGGCCTTTCTTCTTTCATAAGCTTCACGACTGTTTAAGACAGCATAATTATTAGGTTCTATCCTTCTGCCCATCGTTACAGAGTATGCATGTGTAAATTCTGCACCGGTATAAAGAATGATAGAAGAATAATACACCCAAAGCAATAAAATGATCAGGGAGCTTGCAGCACCAAAAGCTGAAATTTTAGCAAAATTGACGAGGTAGTAGCTGATTAATACTTTCCCCAGCATAAACA
>JACMRS010000368.1 GCA_014376345.1 Bacteroidia bacterium
AATACACAGTAATCATAGCAAAATAAAGTGCCTGCTCCAGCATGTCTGTTTATTCAGTTTTTTCAATATTTATAATAGTTTCCGTACTAATCAGTATTTCGGATGCTGTTTTTCTTTCTGATTTTAAGCCGGAGATGTCACGCATAGTTACCGCGATATCAATCACCGGTATTGGTACCTGTAAGTTTATTCCATCTTCTGATGTCCAGCCGCCTGTTCCTTTTTGTTTGGCACTGTCAAGAATCATATCAACCAAATCGCTATTGCTAAGTTCATCTTTTTGAGCAAAAATGTCTGCTGTAATTTCTATCAGAAAAGATTGCAGTATTCCTTTGTTCCATTTCGAAAAAACCTGATGCAGTTCTTCATTATTTAGTTTACCGGTTTCTTTTAATAATTGGTAAGTTTCTGCAATCAGTTGCATCAAGCCATATTCAATACCATTGTGTACCATTTTTACATAATGCCCTGCAGAACCCGGTCCGAGCCAGGTTACGCAAGGTTCATTATTTACTTTAGCAGCAATTGCTTCAAGCATTGGTGCTACTCTTGTATAAGTTTCTTTTGATCCGCCGGGCATTATACTTGGACCAAAACGAGCTCCCGATTCACCACCGGAAACGCCAATTCCCATAAACTCAATTTTAGATTTGTTTAATTGTTCTATGTGTATGTTGGTATCTGTAAAATGTGAATTACCGCAGTCCATCAGCAGATCATTTTCCGATAATAACGGTTTTAATTCATTAATAACTTCATCAACAATTTTACCTGCCGGAACAAGCATAATGATAGCACGCGGTGTTTTTAACGAACCGATAAATTCTTTAAGATCTGTTGTAGCGAAGATGTTCCTTTCGCCTGCTTCTTTGTTAAAGGTATCAACCTGAGTTGTATTTTTATCATAGCCAATCACACTAAAACCATGATCATTCATATTAAAAACCATGTTAAGTCCCATTGTTCCTATGCCAATCATGCCGTAATCGTATTTGTGTTCTTTCATTTTATTTTGTTTTTTAGTGAAGTCAGTTTTCAGATTTAATTCAATTTTATTTTAATGCAAAAAATTTAAATCAGGGTATTATAAGTTTATAAATTTAAATGTTTTTTTTAGATTTTAACCATCACTTTTTTTTAGGCTTTTCAAAAATTTGAGGTTTCATACGAATGTCAATGTTCTGTTGTTCTTCATATTCCTGCGGAAATTCGGGATTTGCTTCTTTTTGAACTCCTTTCTTTTTAGTGATTGCATTGTCTTTATTAGTATTTGAGATGTTTTCTGGTGCAATTTCTTTTTGATTTTTTTTCATAATATTATATTTTAAAATATGCTGAATTCATTAATTATAGTCTAGTGAGTATATTAAAATTGTTAATTTGCTTGTTTCTGATTTAGTGTTTCTTGAGTTTCTTTAATTGTTTGATTTAATTTTGTCAAACCTTCATCAATATTTTTACCTAAACAAATTCGAATCACCCGACGTGCTTTGTTATCAAGTGAATGAAAATCACCTAATGCCTGAGCTTCATGTAAAATATCAAATCTGAATTTTTCATCAGGTATAGCTAATTCTATTTTCTCATCGCCAATTAGTATAATATACAATCCGGTATCCGGTCCACCTTTGTGCAACTGTCCTGTTGAATGAAGATATCTCGGTCCGGCAAGCAATGTAGTCGCCACTTTCAAATTGTCTCTTATTTGCTTTCTCCAGTTTTGTAATAATTGAGTGCGATGGTCTGTCATCATAAAATAAGGCAAAATGGCAATATAATCGTTAGGTTTTGCCATAGCAGTAAATTTGCTTACTAATTCCTCCACTGAATTATATTTTTTAGAATTAAGTGATTCAGTTTTTTTTCCAGCATAAACAGAAACACCATCTGAATTTAAAAGTGGTTCTGATATATTAAATTGACCATCTTTAATCCATCCTTCCAGTAAATCGCTGGTGTTCTTTTTACTTTCTTCAACATTAGGTTGGTTAAAAGGATTGATTCCCATAACTACCCCGGCACTTGCAGCAGCAACTTCCCAACGAAAATACTCTGCTCCAATAGCTAATTTATTGGCTACTTTAATTCTTACAACCGGATGACTTGCTTCTTCGAGTGCTTTTATTTTATTGTTATCAGATTCATTGTTGTCAGTTGGAAGATACATGTGAATAAATACTCTGTCATCCCCGTAAACTTCGGGTCCGGCAAGAGTTTCCCCATTAACCGGAATTAAACCTTTACCTTCTTTACCTGTACTTTCTGCGAGTAATTGTTCAACCCAATATCCAAATGATGAAATTGATTCAGATAAAACAAATGTTATTTTATCACGTTTGTATTTTTGACATATTCCCAATAATACTCCTAAACTAACGCCCGGATTTTTTGAAGTTGGAACTGAATCACAACTGCGTTGCATTTGTTTTGCACTTGACAAAATACCGTTGATGTCAATTCCCATTAAGGCCATTGGCACCAATCCGAAATCGGAAAGAACAGAATACCTTCCACCAAGATCAGATGGATTGATAAAAACATTTCTAAACTTATATTCCTCTGCAACTTTTACCAGTGGTGTATCATGGTCGGTTATTGCAACAAAATTATTCCCCGGATTTGTTTTATTTTTAGACTCTAACTGTTTATAAAAATAATGAAAAAAGCTGAGTGTTTCTTCAGTATTGCCCGATTTGCTTGCCACAATAAAAAGTGTTTTTTCAAGATTGATTTTACTTTCTATATCAAGTATGGCAGCAGGATCTGTATTGTCTAAAACCCATAATTTTAAATAGCCTTCAGCAGTAGAAAATGTCTGGCGTGCTACTTCGGAACACAAACTACTTCCACCCATGCCCAACAAAACAGTATCAGAATATCCCTCAGATTTAATTTTATCAGTAAATGCATTAATTTTTTCTGTGTTTTTAGTAAAATGGTCAGGCAAGGTAAGCCAGCCCATTCTATCGCCTATGCTTTTTATTTGTGCGGGATCATTTTTCCAGAGATGGGGATCAAGTGCAAATAAAAGTCTGGCTATTTGCATATCATCCATTGAAGTATTTGCAGCCTTTATTTCATCCTCAAGTTTAACGCAACTTATATTTTGGGGTGATGCATCATCACCCAGTATTTTCAATCTTTTATCTGCCAGAATGCTGATTAGTTTATTGTATGATTCTGAAAATTTTTGAATTCCTTCATTTTCTAATTGTTGTGTAATATTAGAAATGTCAATGCCCATGTTTTTTAACTTGCCAAACAATTCATTTGATTGCTCAATGCCTTGTTCTATTGAATCTTTTTTGATTTTGCCATGGTCTGCAAATGCTGCAATTGTTTCATCAGGCAATGTATTTACAGTGTTATCACCAATCAGTAATTCTACGTATCTCAGATCATTCTGAAGTGGATCTTTGTTGCTTGTACTTGCCCATAAAGGACGTTGTAAATGAGCACCTTTTTCTTTCAATTTTAACCAGTTTTCATCACTGAATATTTCTTTAAACTTTTGATAACACAGTCTTGCTGTTGCTATTCCTGCTCTCCCGGATAGCAAATTTGTTAAGTTTGAATTTTTATTTTCTTCGTCAGGAATAATATATTGACCGAGTAGTTGATCTGTGAGAACATCTATTCTGCTTATAAATACACTCGCTACAGAAATAATATGATCAACAGATTTACCTTCAGTAACTCTTTTTTTTATAGCACTGATATAAGCTTGAACAACTTCAACATATCTGTTTACAGAAAATAATAATGTTACATTTATGTTGATGCCTTCATAAAGCATTTGTTGGATTGCCGGAATTCCTTCTTTTGTTCCTGGTATTTTTATGAGACAGTTTTTCTTTCCAACTGCAGCATATAATCTTCTTGCCTCTTTCATTGTCCCTTCAGTATCGCGTGCTAAAAAAGGTGGAACTTCAAGACTTACAAAGCCGTCAGTTCCTTCTGATTTTTCAAAAACCGGATTTAAAATATCACAAGCATCCTGAACATCTTTGATTGTTAATGCATCATAAATTTCTGATGCATTTTTGCCTTCATTAACTAGTTTGTTAACATGTTCATCATAATCTTTTCCGGTTGAAATTGCTTTATGAAAAATACTGGGGTTTGAAGTAATTCCGCGCAGTCCTTCATTCTCAACTCTTTTTTTTAGCTCTCCGGAGTTGATTTTTTCTCTTGTCAAATTATCAAGCCAATAACTCTGGCCGTTGTTTAGTAGTTCAATTAATGTGTTCATCCTTTAATTTTTTTGACGATAAATTTTTAAAACAATTATTTAA
>JACMRS010000369.1 GCA_014376345.1 Bacteroidia bacterium
TTAACTCATCTCTTTTATTTGTGTTATAATTGTAGGGGCACACGGCAGTGTGTCCAATTCGGTCATTCAT
This sequence comes from Bacteroidia bacterium, assembly GCA_014376345.1. Taxonomy (GTDB): domain Bacteria; phylum Bacteroidota; class Bacteroidia; order NS11-12g; family UBA955; genus JACMRS01. Next base: position 71 of record JACMRS010000369.1, read on the forward strand.
GCATGTGTTCTTGGGGCGTTGTCCCAAGTTGAGATGTTAGAGGCCTTCAGCCTGGGATGTGTTACAATTGTAGGGGCACATGGCAGTGTCCAATTCGGTCATTCATATATTCTTGGGGCGTTGCCCCAAGTTGAGATGTTAGAGGCCTTCAGCCTATATTATTGTAAAATTCTTTTGGTATTATAAACTGCCGATACAATTGTTAGCAATTAATTTCTTTTACCTTGCCTGTTTTTATTTTACTTTTACAGCATGATTATTAAAAATCAACTTAAAGTAATGAACGGGTGGGCTATGTACGACTGGGCTAACTCTGTCTATAATCTTGTTATTACTTCAGCTATTTTCCCTATTTATTACAACTCTGTTACTTCAATAAAAGATGGTGCTGTTCTTATTTCCGACAAAGTTACTTTTATGGGTATGACCTTTGTTAATACTGCTTTGCAAAACTATGCCCTGGCTTTCTCTTTTTTGTGTGTTTGTTTTCTCTCTCCGGTTCTTTCTTCTGTTGCCGATTATAAAGGAAACAAGAAAACATTCCTGAAATTCTTTTGCTACATGGGTGCATTATCATGTGCAGGTCTCTATTTTTTTAAAAGTGATAACCTCCCACTCGGTATATTTTTCATAATTACCGCAAGTATTGGCTTTTGGGGAAGTTTAGTATTTTACAATTCATATCTTCCTGAAATAGTTACTACAGATAAAATTGACAAACTGAGTGCAAAGGGTTTTTCATTGGGCTACCTTGGAAGTTCTACACTACTAATTATCTGTCTTGCAATTATTTTAGGTCATGAATCATTAGGAATTGAAACAGGCTTTGCAACAAGGATTTGCTTTATTCTCGTTGCCATCTGGTGGATAGGTTTTGCGCAAATTACATTTAGCAGACTACCAAAAACAATAGTAGCTGAAAGTCATAAACAAGGCAACTGGACTAAAGGATTCAGCGAGCTTAAAAAGGTTTGGGAAATTGTTAAGCGCGACAGTTCTCTGAAAACTTTTCTCGGATCATTTTTTCTTTACAGCATGGGTGTGCAAACTGTAATGCTGGTAGCAGTAAATTATGGCGATAAATTACTGATGCTCGATACCTCAAATCTAATTGGAACTGTTCTAATTATTCAGTTTGTTGGTATTCTTGGAGCCTGGTTATTTTCTAAATTATCAAAAAGTGCAGGTAATAAAACAGGTATAATTACAGCTGTAATAATTTGGATTGGCATTTGCATAGGCGGTTATTATGTAGGAATTTATAAATCAGAATACGGTTTTTATACTTTGGCCTTTTTTGTTGGTCTTGTTATGGGTGGAATTCAATCACTTTCAAGAGCTACTTTCTCAAAACTGGTTCCTGAAAACACAGAAGACACAACTTCGTTTTTTAGTTTCTATGATGTAGCAGAAAAACTTGCGATAGTAATCGGAATAAGCAGTTACGGTTTAATAGAAGAGGTCACTGGAAGTATGCAGAATTCAATTATTGCTTTAGCAATATTTTTCATTGCAGGATTTATAGTTTTAATTCCGTTAAGAGATAAAAGGCTTGCTGCCTATAATGATGTTGATTCTGAAGTAATAACGAATTAATTTAACGCATTAGCGTAACCGTTCCTGCATAATCTCTTTCTTCACCTTTTTTATCGGTAACAGATATTTTATATACATAAACTCCCGAAGCAGCAGGTTTATTAAGATAATTACCATCCCAGGCTTCATCCATACTTTTACTTTCGAAAATTTTCTCTCCCCATTTATTGAGAATTATTATTGAAAATACTTTCATTTCCGGACCTTCAACCTTAAACAAATTATTTGCCTCCGGTCCTTTACTGTCCGGTGAAAAAGCATTAGGAATAAAAAGAATAGAAGTTGGAGATAACCTTAAAGTTTTTGAATATTCACTGATACATCCTTTGTCGGTATAGCTCGAAATTTTTGCAACATAAATATCAGTATCATTAGAAAGTGTTAAATAAAAATCTTTGTTTGAACCATAGTCAACATTACCAATAGTCCACCTGGTTTTAAAATTTTCCGGACATGATGATCTGTCTTCAAATCTGATTCGGGGATATTCTCTGTTTACGACTTCAGAAGGATCAGTAACAAAGAAACTTTTGGGGGTATTAAATACTTCAACCGGTTGCGGAAGTGCAATAATTGCTGAACACCCTTCTCTTTCAACCAAAGCTTCAATTTTATAATTACCTGCATGAAGGATTGTTTCAAAAGGGAAAGAATAATCATATTCTGCACTTGTATTGCCATTTACAACCCATGTTTGTTTATCAATGTTAGTTACAGAAGTAGTAAATTTAAATATTGTCGGATCACATAATGAAGCCGGTTCTGAAACAATAATTATGCCTGCAGGAACCGATTTTACTTTAATTGAAACAGTTCCAAATGCTTCAGGACAGCCACCTGATGCTGTTGTTTTAATAGTTATTCTGACATTGTCTAACAATGCGTCTGCAACTGATGGCTTATATGTGAAAATTGCAGATGTTCCCGAAAGAATTCCGGTACCATTAGTTTCCCAGAAAACAGAAGAACCGGAACTTGAATTTCCTGTTAAAGTAACAGAACCATTATCACAAATAGTGAGCTTATCTGCTTGAAGTGTTAGTACAGGAAGCACATTAACATTAATAAATGCTGAATCTGTAGTTGCACATTTTGTCTGTGGATCTTCTACTTTATAATAAATTTTATTAATACCCGGGTTGACTAAAGAAGCGGAAGGATTAAATGATGCTGCAGTTATTCCATTAGCAGACCATTTGCCTCCTGATGGCGATACTTTAAGATTAACTGAATTACCTGTTTTGCAAAGTTCCTTCGGATTACTTGCATCAAAAACGATTACCGGCGCTGATTTGAATGTTACTGTCAGATCTTTTTCAAGTGGACATCCTTTATTGCTGTTAAAATAATGGATTGAATAAATACCCGGAGATTTAATTCTCGAAGGACTTAATTTATCTCCATTGATTGCATCAGGAACAGATGCAATATTCCAGATACCATTATCAAGTTGAATTTCAGTTTCAATCCTTAAATTCACGTCCGACTCATTTAAGCAAATATCCCTTATCTGAGTATAACGAAGATCTAATGGTTTTATAAGTACTACAGAACCGCCTATAGTTTTAACACAACCATTTTTATCACTCAGTCTGATTATTAAATCAACCTTACCGGGTTGGTGTCCTCCGGTTTCAAAATACCAGATTCCTGATTTTTTATAAATTAAAACCTGAGCATCATTACTGGCAAAATCTATACTTCCCAACTTACTCCTGTCTGTTTTCAGATAATTATCAAGGTTCAGCGGAACAATACTGTTAGAGCAAATTACGGCTGTATCCATAAATGCTATTATTTCAGGATAGACATTAATGACAATATTATCCTGCACTTTACATCCATTATTGTCTACTAATATTACACTCCCCGTTTCTGTTTTTTCGAAATCAACATTATAAGGCATCTGAACAGGTTGACCATTATATAACCAGGTTACAGGTGCATCTGCAGAAACATTAACCGGTGCAAATGAATAAGCTCCTTTACATATAAATACATCAGGACCCAGTGTAAAAGAAGGTTTATTAAAAACCGGAATTGTAACAGAATCTTTCAGAATATTCTGACAACCGGTATTGATATTAGAAATTTTATTTACAATATAATATTTACCTCCTTTATCAAATTTATAGGTAAGTTTAATACCAGATTCAAGGGCAATCATTTTATTATCAATATCATAAATTTCCCACCAGTATGTATTGTCATTCCTGTTTCCTCCGTTAATGTTTTCCAGTGTTATTTCACCACAGTCTTTTCTTTTAATACTTATAGCTGAATTATCTTTCTGATAAACATGAATACTAAATGTACGTGATGTTGAAGCATTTAAGGGACAAGCATTATCGTCGAGACGAACTGTAAAAGTATAAGGAATATTACTTACATCCGAGGCTTTTGGAGTCCAGCAAAAAGTGGCAGTTGCAAAAGGCTCTCTGTTTAAATTATTTACATCAAAACGTGCGCCTTGTATATCTGAAATATAACTGAATTTAACTGAATCCGGATTATTACCGGGCACAATCATGTCTTTAGAATCAATATCAAAGCAAATACTTTCTCCGACACAAACACTAAAATCAAATTTCGTATTTTTAAAAAGAGGTACATTATTATTAACAGTTAATACCTCTACATAAATATCCCTTCTGACGATCCCTATAAGTTCAAATACACCAAACTGATTCTTGCGCCATTCTGAAGCTTCCATAACAAATACGCCTTTATCGTCTGGTGTCACAGGAGTCATTATGATGTCGCCGCTTAAATTATTAACAAAAACTCCTTCAGGAATTGTATTATACGGCATTGGAATACATCCGGGATTTCCAACTGAACAATAACTATTAAGTGGTTTAGTAAAACTTTTACCCGGCGAATAAATTATGCTCTGAGAAGGATTAGTTGAAGCTGGTCTTAAATTAAATGAAATTGAATCCCTGTCCTTATCTGAAGCACCATAAGAATAATTAACAGGTTGATTCAGTAAAACATTAAAAAACGGAACATTATTAAAAACTACTGAATTATTATGCAATCCATTGCATAAATTAATACTTGAATAATTATAAAAATTCTGTTCTATTCCGAGATTATTGATGGATTTATTCCTTGACGAAATACTGACTCCCAAATCAAGTTTGCAATTACCCAAAGCAATAAGTGATGAAAAATCATAATCGGCTTCCATTACATGTTCTTCAATACCATAAGGATATGAAGAACCCGACTGACATGCTCCTCTGTACTTATAACAAGTTTTTGATATTTTACGAATGCCTGTACGGGTTAAATTTATAGTTCCAAGATCTTGTAATTCATTTTTTGAACCAACAGACCCTCTTATAATTATCCCCGGAATTTCATTGCAATTGGTATTATTATCACCACCGCCATTTCCGCTGAATTTACATTCTCTGCAATCTCTGTAGACTTTTAAAGTAATTTTATAAGTATTACCAATTAGATGTTTGTAAGTTATTTCTGACCCAAGTATATGGGAGGCTGACAATTTTATTGTGCCTGAAATAAAAATAATTAAAAGTAATATGCGGTAAATGTGTTTCAATTCAATTTTTTTTTAATATTAAAAAAAA
>JACMRS010000370.1 GCA_014376345.1 Bacteroidia bacterium
AAATTCCTTTTTCAGAAAAGGAATAAGATTTCTAATATAAGTACCGATACCTGAATCAAAAGCTTTTCGGGCATCCAATACCATTTTGGGTTTGAATTGCATATGCATAATTACAAAAGTATATTGTTAGTTTTGTAACCTGAATTTTAAAGCGTGTCTAACATAGCGATTAGTGTAGAAAATCTTTCAAAAAAGTATAATCTGGGGTCTATTAATTCAGGTTCTTTTTCTGAAGATTTGATAAAGGGATGGGCTAAAATAAGAGGAAAACAAGATCCAACAATACAAATAGGGGCTGAACATTTGCCACAAGAGTATTGGGCGCTAAAAGGCATTGATTTTGAAATTCACAAAGGAGATTCTGTAGGAATAATCGGGAAGAATGGAGCTGGAAAATCTACACTACTTAAAATTCTATCACGTGTTACCACTCCAACTACTGGAAAAATTAATATAAACGGTAGAATTGCAAGTTTATTAGAAGTAGGAACCGGATTTCACCCCGATCTTACTGGCAGAGAAAATATTTACATGAATGGTGCGATCCTGGGAATGGGGCGCTTAGAAATCAAATCAAAACTTGAAGAAATTATCGAATTTTCAGGTGTAGACAAATATATCGAAACTCCTGTCAAACGATACTCATCAGGAATGTATGTTCGGTTAGCATTTGCGGTTGCAGCCCATTTGGAACCTGAAATTCTTATTATAGATGAAGTATTGGCCGTAGGAGATGCAGAATTCCAGAAAAAATGCCTTGGTAAAATGAGTGAGGTAAGCAATGATGGCAGAACCATCCTCTTTGTGAGCCACAACATGGGAGCTGTTTCCGAGTTGTGCAATAAAGCAATTGTACTTTCAAAAGGCGAAATCATATTTACAGGCGACAGTGCTTCTGGAATATCAACCTATACAAACCTGAATTCTGGTAATCTTAAGTCGGGAGTTTTTAAAGCCGATCCAAAGAAATCTTCCTTTAAACACAATTTTATTGCTTCTGTATCTATTTCAGATCAGAAATTCAACATAAAAGATAACTTTAGTTTTGATGAATCGATGGTTTTAAGCGTGTTGCTTAAAAGCAACGAGGGTCCACTGGATACAACTTTGAGTGTGACAATGTTGACTAAAAGTCAAAATAAAGTCTTTACAGTCCATAAAAAAATAACTTCAGAACAAGCAGAAAAGGAAATACTTCTTAAAATGCCATCAGGCATATTTGCGCCGAACTTTTATTCTTTTGAAGTATCAAGCCTGGTTCATAATAAAATTGTTTATGACAGTGTTGAAAATGTTTGTCAGGTTCAGATAATAGACAACGGAACTGAAAATGCTTTATTTGAAGGCTTAGATTACGGAAGCATCATAATACAGCCTGAATGGATACTTAAATCTTAGTTTCAGCAACAATAATTTTTTCGGATAATTCAAAATATGGCTGATAATGTTCAATGTAAAATTTGCAAGACTAGTAGTGTAAAGCTTTTTACAATATTAGTTTTGAAGACACATGAGGTAACTTATTTTAAGTGCCCTGCCTGTGAATTTATTCAAACAGAAGAACCATTCTGGCTTGAACAAGCATACTCTTCTGCAATAACATCTTTAGATATTGGACTTATTAGCAGAAACCTGGAGTTTGTACCGATTACGTCCACCATTATCAAGTCATTTGTTAATAAAAATGGCAAATTTATTGATTACGGCGGCGGATATGGTCTTTTGGTTAGAATGATGAGGGATGAAGGTTTTGACTTTTACAGACAAGATATTCACTGTGAAAACCTATTTGCAAAAAACTTTGACATTACTGATCTAACTGGAACAAATAAGTTTGAGATGCTTTTTGCTTTTGAGGTTATGGAGCATCTGGTTGATCCTGTTCAGGAAATAAAGAAAATGCTTGAATACAGTGATACTATTCTTTTCTCAACAACTTTGCAGCCAGAGAATGGCAACGTTCTTGATTGGTGGTATTTAGCTCCGGAAACCGGGCAACATATCTCTTTATTCTCTAAAAAATCGTTACATGTTATAGCTCAAAACCTGGGATTAAATTTTGAAACACAAGGAGTGTACCACCTGTTTTCCAAGAATAAAATTGATTCCCGGTTATTTCTTAAATGTTTTGATAAAAAATACCAGACAGAATTAAACAATAAGTCTAAAAATCCACCTTCTCTTCTGGTTCCTGATTTTAATAAAATAAGTGGCAATAAAATTAAAATCTAGTCAGGAAGAATGAAAGTATTGTTTGACCATCAGATATTTGAACTTCAGGACTACGGAGGTATTTCCAGGTATTTTACAGAAGTTTTTAAATCTTTTAATGAAAGCAACTCCCTTACTTGGAACATATCAATTTTATATTCCAATAATTTTTATCTTAAAAACCTTAACAACCCAGAACTAGCAATAAAACCTAATATTGTCCAGACAGATCCCTATTTTGATTTTTTACCCGGTTTAAATTTTAAAGGTAAAAAGCTTCTTTACTTGACCTATATAAAATTTTGGCCACCTAAGTTATTAGATGGCAACCTGGCCAATAAAAATAGCACTATAGAACTTTTGAAAAAGGGGGATTTTGATGTTTTCCATCCAACTTATTATGATGATTATTTTTTGGAATATTTGGGAGACAAGCCTTTTATTTTAACTGTTCACGATTTAACAGAAGAGATTTTCCCTGAATTATCCATTCAGGATAAAAGGCACAAAGGAGAAAGTATCATAAAAAAAGCTTCCAGAATTATTGCTGTTTCTGAAAATACCAAACGTGACCTTGTCAATATTTATGGAGTGGATCCTGAAAAGATTGAAGTAATTCACCTTGCAAGTTCTTTGACTGAAAATAATAAAGAAATTTCTGCTTCCGTAAGAGAACTCGCAGATAAAAGATACCTGCTTTACGTAGGTAAAAAAACAGCATACAAAAATTTCTATTTTTTTCTCCGCATGTTTGCTTCCTTAAATGAAAAGGATTTGCATGTAATTTGTACTGGATCTCCGTTTTCAAATGAGGATTTACTTTATCTGAAAAAACTTGGTATTACAGATCGTGTTCAAACCACTTTTGTTAATGATGGTGAACTAAGTTATTTATACCAACATGCTGTCGCTTTTGTTTTTCCATCGTTATATGAGGGCTTTGGAATTCCTATTTTAGAGGCATTTCAAAATAGTTGTCCAGTGCTTGCAAGTAATGGAAGTTCATTAAAGGAAATTGGTCAGGATTCGGCATTATATTTTGAACCGAAAGACCCTGAGTCAATGCTTACTGCACTTAAGTCAATAGTGAATAATCATATCCTGCGTGAAGAACTTAAAGTGAAGGGTCTCAGAAGAGCGACAGATTTTTCCTGGAAAAAAACAGCTCAAAAGACGTTAGAAGTTTATAAAATGGTTCTGGACAAATCTAAGGCCCTATCGAATAATTAATGACCACTAATCCTCTCTTGTCAATTATTACGATTTGCTTAAATGATAAATCTGGTCTTGAAAAGACGATTCTGAGTGTTAAAGAGCAAACTTTCAGAGATTATGAGCATCTTATTATTGATGGTGGTTCAGTTGATGGATCAAAGGAAATAATTGAAAAATATAAAAGTTACCTTGCTTTTACAATATCTGAAAGGGACAATGGCAGGTATCAGGCCATGAATAAGGGAATCCAGAATTCGAAAGGAATTTATTTGTTGTTTCTTAATTCAGGGGATTACCTGGCCGATAATTTTGTACTTCAAAAAATTCTATCGGACGCTGATATGCCTGATATTAAATATGGTAATGTTATTTTTGAAGATATAAATGGATTAAGGTCTTTATATGAGCAACCTGCAGTTTTTTATCTAAAATATTTC
>JACMRS010000371.1 GCA_014376345.1 Bacteroidia bacterium
AACTCTTCCTGTCTTTCAATTTCATTTTTCTTATCTAATGAACTTTTAACCTGAAAATCCCCACTCAACATGTTTATAAAAACACTGGTAGTATCGTTGCCGCGGATCTCAATTGATTTATTAATAATTTTCTGGTTATAGGTAAATGTGATCTTATAGGTTCCATCAGGAATTTTGTCCGCCATCCATTTGTCCTTAGTTTTGGCAATATTATTTATACCTTCAATATCAGCAATTGTGATCTTTATCTCGATCGGTACCGATTGTATTACTAGTTTCCCGGTCTCTATTGTTGCTTTCTTATCTGTTTCATCTCTGTTGCCCTCCTGTGAAATGTTAACTGTATGTTTGACGAATGGCTTTACCTTATAAGCAAGGACTTCTCCCGCTTTTACAGTTATTATCTCCTCAAAAGGCGTATAACCTTCTTTTACAATTTTAATAGTATTCTTCCCGGGGGTAACATTTTCTATAATGTATCCGTTTAATTCAACAGTGGTCTTACCTTTGAACTGATTGTTCAAAAACACAGAAAGACCCGGCTCACCTGTAACCTGTATATAGGCCGTTTGAGCGCTTACCGTATTATACAACGATGTGATCAATAATAAAAGAAGGAGATTTTTCATACTTGATTTTTAATTTGTAAAATTATTTGAGTATTGCAATATTATCTTATTTTGCCGGATAATTTTCAGGTGTTGTTAAATAAGGCGTTATAAGACAGTGAATGTGTTTTTTCGTAGATAATAGCTATAACATTTAACCATTTATTGAAAAAAGGAAAGAAATAGAAGACGATGCTTCTTTACTGTATTTCATTTTCTAGGCTTGGCCGGAATTGAAATTTTGCTCAGTGACCTAGCCTTTCGGGACTTGACTTTGTAACCAAAGATTCTTATCTGCATTTCATTCTCACGACTTAACTGGAAAATGAATTTTTACTCAGAATAACCAGACAGGATAATGAATTTTGTCATTATCAATAACCAACATAATTAAATAAAAATATCAAAAACCCAGCACCGGACTCAGCCACCTTTCGGCTTCGTTTAATGGAATGTTTTTGCGGGTGGCGTAATCTTCTAACTGATCTCTTTGAATTTTACCTATTCCAAAATATTTGCTCTGCGGATGTGCTAAATAAAATCCACTTACACTTGATGCAGGCCACATGGCAAAACTTTCTGTTAACTCTACTCCTGTGTTTTTTTCTGCATTTAATAAGTTAAATAACATCCTTTTTTCTGTGTGATCAGGACAGGCAGGATAACCGGGCGCTGGACGGATGCCTTGGTATTTTTCTGCTATCAGTTCTTCATTGCTCAGCGTTTCTTTTGTTGCATAACCCCAATACTCTGTTCTTACCAGATGGTGCAGCTTTTCTGCAAAAGCCTCTGCAAACCTGTCTGCAAGCGCCTTTAACATAATGCTGTTATAATCGTCATGGTCGGCTTCAAAACGCTTTACATGCTCTTCTATGCCCAACCCTGCGGTAACAACAAAGGCGCCCATATAATCTTTTCCTTCTTCTTTGGGTGCTACATAATCTGCAAGCGATAAATTAGGCACGCTTGTAGCCATCTTTCTCTGCTGTCTTAAAAAATGAAATGTTTCAAGTTCTTCAGTGCGACTCTCATCGGTATATAAAACCACATCCTCGCCAATTGAACTGGCGGGGAACAAACCAAACACCGCATTTGCCTTCAGCCACTTTCCTTCAATAATTTTATCAAGCATCGCATTGGCGTCTTTAAACAACTTCGATGCTTCAACGCCTACAACTTCGTCAGTTAATATTTTAGGATATTTACCTGCCATTTCCCAGGTCTGGAAAAATGGTGTCCAGTCTATTACTTCACGAAGTAAATTCAGATCGTAATTTTCAATAACAGTGAGGCCCAATTTATTCGGCACATGAATATTTTCATTACTAAAATCTGCTTTAAATTTATTAGCTTTTGCTTCTGTATAAGTCGACAGTTGCTTGTCTGCCTGCCTGCTTGCATGGTCGGCAGCCATTTTAATGTATTCGTCTTTTATTTTTTCTGCGTAAGTAATTTTGGTATCAGGACTTAATAAACTTCCTGCAACCGGCACAGAACGCGAAGCATCTAAAACATGCACCACCGCACCGCTGTATTTAGGCGCAATTTTTACTGCAGCATGAATTCTTGAAGTCGTGGCACCACCTATCAATAATGGCGTTTTAAAACCGAGTCTTTCCATTTCACTGGCAACAAATACCATTTCGTCCAAACTTGGAGTAATCAGTCCGCTCAAGCCAATAATATCTGCACCGATTTCTTTTGCTTTCGTTAAAATTTTATCACAACTCACCATCACACCCATGTCAATAATTTCGTAATTGTTGCAGGCTAAAACCACACCAACAATATTTTTTCCGATATCATGCACATCGCCTTTTACAGTGGCCATTAATATTTTACCGTTGTTTTTACTCTGATCACCCGAGCGCAGCTTTTCTTCTTCCATGTAAGGCATCAGGTAGGCCACAGCTTTTTTCATTACCCTGGCACTTTTAACAACCTGTGGAAGAAACATTTTTCCGGCACCAAAAAGATCGCCGACAATATTCATCCCTGCCATCAATGGTCCTTCTATAACTTCAAGTGGTTTATCAGCTTCCTGCCTGGCTTCTTCAGTATCAGAATCAATAAAATCAGTGAGACCGTTTACCAGTGCATGCGATAGTCTTTCCTGCACAGTGCCGGCTCTCCAGGCATCACTTTTTTCTATTACTTTGCCTTTTGCTTTGACAGTTTCAGCAAATTCAACAAGTCTTTCAGTACTGTCAGGTCTGCGATTCAAAATAACATCTTCAATCAGTTCAAGCATGTTTGCAGGTATCTGATCATACACTTCAATCATTCCCGCATTCACAATACCCATATCCAGTCCGGATTTAATGGCATGATACAAAAACACTGAGTGCATTGCCTCACGCACCACATCGTTGCCACGGAAAGAAAAAGAAATGTTGCTGACACCGCCACTCACTTTGGTATAAGGAAGATTTTCCTTGATCCATTTAGTCGCTTTTATAAAATCAACAGCGTAATTATTATGCTCTTCAATTCCTGTAGCAACTGTTAAAATATTCGGGTCGAAAATAATATCCTGAGGAGGCAGTTTTACGATGTTTACGAGAATGTCGTATGAGCGTTTACAAATCTCAATGCGTCTCTCAAAACTGTCAGCCTGACCTTGCTCGTCAAATGCCATCACTACTGTAGCCGCACCATATTGTTTTACCAATTTTGCCTGTCTGATAAAGTCTGCTTCGCCACCTTTTAAGCTGATAGAATTTACAATTCCTTTTCCTTGAACGCATTGCAAACCAGCTTCAATAATTTCCCATTTAGAACTGTCAATCATAATCGGCACACGGCAGATATCTGGTTCGCTCGCAATCAGATTCAGAAACTTAACCATGGCAGCTTTACCGTCGA
>JACMRS010000372.1 GCA_014376345.1 Bacteroidia bacterium
GTTAAAAATTTGATCCAAATGAATATCCGAAAAGGAGAAAAAAAAGATATGAAAGCCGTTCTTGATTTAATACAGGAATTGGCAGCTTTCGAAAAAGAACCCAATGCTGTTGAGGTAAGTGCATCAGATTTAGAGCGAGATGGTTTTGGTAATTATCCTTTGTTTCATACTTTCGTGGCAGAAGTTGATGAACAAATAGTTGGCATAGCGTTGTATTATTACCGCTATTCAACCTGGAAAGGGAAAACAGTTTATCTTGAAGATTTGCTGGTTACAGAAAATTTCAGGAAACAGGGAGTAGGTAGCGGCCTGCTAAATATGGTGCTTGAACATGCAAAATCTATCAACTGTCAAAGAGTTAGCTGGCAGGTATTAGATTGGAATGAATCTGCAATAAATTTTTACAAAAAATTCAATGCCACTTTCGACAGCGAATGGTTAAACTGCTTTATTGAACTCAGATGAAATTATTGCTTAAAACATATATATTAATACCTTTATCAGTAGTTTCAATTGCTTGGATTGTTTTTGCTTTTCAGCAGCAGCCGGGTAATAATCTTTCAGAATGGGGAATTTTTCCTCAAACAGTTTTAGGCTTGCGTGGTATAGTATTCTCACCTTTTCTTCATGGAAATTTTCAGCATATCATATTTAATACGCCACCACTTTTTGTTTCACTCATGATGATCTGGTTTTTTTACAAACCGGTAGCACTTAAACTTTCTGTTTTTATGGCTTTAACAGCAGGTTTTCTGGTTTGGATAGTTGGACGGCCTGTGTATCATATTGGTGCAAGTGGCATCATTTACGCCTATATATTTTTTGTATTGTCCAGCGGTTTAATAAGACATAACAGAAGGCTTTCTGTGTTGTCGTTATTGATTATACTAATGTACGGAAGTATGGTTTGGGGAATTGTTCCTCAGGGTGGTAATATAAGTTGGGAAAGCCATCTCTGCGGTGCTTTAACAGGTATTGTTTTTGCTTTTATTTACAGGAAAAGCGGTCCGGCAGAAGATACCATAGTGCATGAAGAAAGTGAGTCATCTAATACAGATGAATACCAGCAATTTCATGTAAAATAAATTTATTTAAACAGCAAGAATTGAACAGGCTTTTTCGCAAGCCAGTTCTTCTGCACGTTTTTTAGAATAATTTTTTTCTGAAACAATTTCTTTGCCTTCTACCATTACAGCCATTTCAAAAAGACGTTTTCCACCATGCCTTTCTTCACTTTTAATCACAATTTCTAAGGTTTGTCTGTTTTTCTGGCTCCATTTGTAAAGTTTGCCTTTGTAACTGATTTCAGTTTCCATCAATTCATTGATGTCAATATGGTGATCAACAATTTTTTTGTTGATATAAGTCATTGCAAAATGATAGCCTTTATCAAGATACATAGCTCCGATTATTGCTTCCAGTGCATTTCCTGAAATCTGCGGCAAAAAATTAGGTGTGTTCTGAAGGAGTTTATCGTACTCTATAATGGTATGAAGTCCCATTTTTCTGGCAAGTTGTCCCAGTTTCTCGCGACTTACAATTTTACTTCGCAATTCAGTCAGAAAACCTTCGTCCTTGTAAGGAAATTTCTTGTAAAGCTTTTCAGCTATTACACAACTAAGTACTGCATCACCAAGAAATTCAAGTCTTTCGTTGTTGTTTTTAAGTCCATCCCTCCTTTGAGTTTTTGGTGAAGAGTTATGTCGCAACGCAAGTTCATATATTGAGGTATTTGTAGGTACAAACCCCAAAATATTATAAAGCGTTTTATTAAGTGCTTTATCTTTAGATAAATATAATTTGTAAAATTTGATTGGCAAAGCCGGAAAAATTTAACCTTCGAATCTTTTGAAGATAACAGAAGCATTGTGTCCGCCGAAACCAAAAGTGTTACTTAAAGCTGCGTTAATGGTTCTTTTTTGTGCAGTATTGAAGGTAAGATTAAGCTTTGGATCGATTGCTTCATCATCAGTAAAGTGATTGATGGTAGGAGGAACCAGACTATGTTGCATAGCCATTATTGCTGCTATAGCTTCAATTGCTCCTGCACCACCTAATAAATGGCCGGTCATTGATTTTGTAGAGCTAATATTCAGCTTATAAGCATGTTCTCCAAATACCGATTTGATTGCTTTTAATTCAGCTACATCACCCAGTGGGGTAGAAGTACCATGAACATTAATGTAATCAATATCAGTTGGCACCATTTCAGCATCTTTCAAAGCTTCATTTAACACATTAATAACACCCAAACCTTCAGGATGTGGTGCTGTCATGTGATAAGCATCGGCACTAAGTCCTGCACCGGCAACTTCGCAATAAATTTTTGCACCTCTTGCCATTGCATGATCGTAATCTTCAAGTATTAGAGCTCCAGAACCTTCACCCAAAACAAAACCATCGCGATCCTTATCAAAAGGGCGTGAAGCTGTTTTTGGATCGTCGTTGCGCTCGCTTAAAGCTTTCATATTACTGAATCCACCCATAGCCGGCTCATTTACACAAGCTTCAGAGCCACCGGTTACAATAACATTTGCTTTACCCAATCTTATCAGGTTGAAAGCATCGATAAGTGCATTATTTGAAGAAGCACAAGCAGAAACCGTTGTAAAATTTGGTCCGCCAAAGCCATATTTTATACTGATTAATCCTGAGGCAATATCAGCAATCATTTTGGTAATGAAGAAAGGAGAGAATCTTGGAGTTCCATCACCGCGGGCATATTCCATTGATTCGCTGAAAAAGGAAGTTAAACCTCCAATTCCTGAACCCCAGATTACCCCTACGCGGGATTTTTCTATTTTTTCGAGATCGAGTCCTGAATCTTTAATAGCTTCTGCGCAGGTAACAAAGGCAAATTGGGTAAAACGGTCCACCTTTCGGGCTTCCTTTTTATCCATATAGTTCTCTGGATTGAAGTTTTTTACCTCACAGGCAAATTTGGTTTTAAACTTCGTGTTGTCAAACTGAGTAATAATATCAGCGCCGCTAACGCCGTTGGCAAGGCCGTTCCAGTATTCCGAAACAGTATTTCCAATCGGTGTAAGCGCGCCGAGACCAGTTACAACAACCCTTTTAAGCTGCATGTAATTTTGATTTAAAATTATTTTGCGTTTTCAGAAATGTAAGTGATTGCATCACCAACAGTACCGATTTTCTCAGCCTGTTCATCAGGAATTGCAATGTTAAATTCCTTTTCAAATTCCATGATTAATTCCACTGTGTCCAGTGAATCTGCTCCTAGATCATTTGTGAAGCTCGCTTCGTTAGTTACTTCGCTCTCTTCTACTCCAAGTTTGTCAACAATAATTGACTTTACTTTTGCTGCTACGTCTGACATGGTTTTTTATGTTATAATTATTTAAAGGTGCAAAGAACATTTTTTTAGAACAAAAAGACAAGTTTTTAATTAACTAATTTGCTAACAAAGTCATAAAACTGCATTTTATTTAATATTCTCAAGAGAACTTTCTCCTTTTTACCTCTATATAGCATTAAATTGTGTATTATTTAATATGCGTTTGATCCGGAATTTGAGTTTGGAAACCTGAAAAATACTTAATTTTGCACAACTTAATGAAAAAGTTACTGCTTTCTGAAGATACTGATTACCAGGTTAGTCTTGCAGGCATCATTTCTCCGCTGCCTTTTTACCGTCTTGCATACCTGATAAATTCGGAACTTGAATTCAATTTCAGTCTGGATGATGACTGGATTGCGGAAGTTCAGGATAAAAAAACCTCCGCAATCAAATCAGAACACGTTTATTACTCGTATTATGACGAAATGCTTGAAATGGCATGGAGTATTATTAAAAACAGAGGAAC
>JACMRS010000373.1 GCA_014376345.1 Bacteroidia bacterium
TATAACGGACAGACGTATTGGCTGAGTGCGAATATCAAGTCGCTGAGTGGCAACAGAATTAAAATTCCATCCTGGATAAATCTTGCTGCTGGATATGGTGCTAATGGTTTGTTAACCGGCAATCCCGGAAATGTCTGGCATGATAAAAACAATGTTGAGCACGATTTCAGCATTGTTAAAAGGTATAGACAGTTTTACATTTCACCCGACATTGATTTAACACGCATTAAAACAAAGCACAAAGGGTTAAAGTTCTTTTTCAAAATTGCGAATTGTGTAAAGTTTCCTATGCCTGCTGTTGAATATAATAAGGTTCAGGGGGTGAAGTGGCACTGGTTGAAATTTTAAAACCGTAGGTGTTTTATTTGCAAATGGGTAGACGCAAGGCCTACCCCTACATATACACATATCGCATTTGCTTATGGGTAGAAGCAAGGCCTACCCCTACATATATACATATCTCATTTGCAAATGGGTAGACGCAAGGCTTACCCCTACATATACACATATCGCATTTGTTTATGGGTAGACGCAAGGCCTACCCCTACATTTA
Source organism: Bacteroidia bacterium (assembly GCA_014376345.1). Lineage (GTDB taxonomy): Bacteria > Bacteroidota > Bacteroidia > NS11-12g > UBA955 > JACMRS01. The sequence continues at coordinate 554 of JACMRS010000373.1, forward strand.
ACGCATTTGTATTATTTGTGATTTCATAAGAAACTTATACATTTGCTAAAAATTAAATATATGAAAAAATACATTCTTTTAACATTAATTGCCATCAGTCAGTACGGTATTAGTTTTGCCCAACCAGCTGAGACAGGTTGTGTTTCAGGAAATTGCGTTAATGGCAAGGGTAAATATGTTTTTGACAATAATTCTGTTTACGAAGGATCCTTTGTTGACAGTAAAATTGAAGGCTTTGGAAAATATACCGAGGCTTCAGGAATATCTTACTCTGGTAATTTTTCAGGCGGTAAAAGAAATGGTTTTGGAACAATCACCTGGCCCGATGGCAGCAATGTTTACGGTACGTGGACCAATGATGTAATTGGCGGAAAAGTAACTGCAAATTATTCAACAGGAGAAAGGTATGTTGGAGATATGAAAGATTATAAACGTGAAGGGAAAGGAATACATTACAATGCTGACGGATCAGTTTACCATGATGGTTTCTGGAAAAACAATGAAATAGTTACACAACAGGTTAATAATTTCTTTGGCTCAGTAAATGACGGTAATTTTTGCAAAACATTAAAACAGGTTATTGCTGAATCAGAAAAAGGATTTCCAACAGTAAAGGGTGCATTAATTTCTGAAGAAGGAGAATATTTTAAAACATCAACTTACCGTTCAAATGTTATTATTCCCGGAACCACTGTATGCGATGTTAAAGATATATTCGGTTTATATTATACTGCAAATTTTGGGACTTATGTTAACCTTGCTGATGCACAAAAAAAATATGATGAAGTAGAACCGGCTGTCAGAAAATGTATGTCTGATAAAATGTTTGTTTTAACTGAAGACAAAGAAAAAAACAGCAAAACTCTTACTTTTAAAACTAAATATAAAGACGGTTTTGATCTTTATGGAGATGCACTTCAACTTTATGCATCTTCTGAAGGATACGTGGTCTCAATTAGTGTTTCTGCACATTCAGGATTTTCAACTAACCACAGGCTTTATACAATCAGTTCAGATAAAGGTTCCGGTGATGCAACCTTTGATGCAAACATTAAAAAAATACTGTCTTCTGCACCGGATGAATTCAATGCAATTAAAGGACAGTATCATGAAGAAGAAAGTTACTTTGGCAACAATTCATGGAATGAATTAACAACACCTTTAACTGGTATCTCAGACCTAAAATGGGCCGATGAAATGTTTTCTAAAGGTGTTTCCGGTAAACACTTCTCCGGATTCGACAGCACTGCAGCTTTAAATGCTTATAAAAAGCTGGCTGAAAAAGTTAAAAAATCTCTTGGTCCGGGTTATTGCTATTATAACTACACTTATTCAAACGGAAGAAATGTGGAAATAAGATTCTGCAAAATTGAAGATATCTCAGAATCAAATGCTGCAATTGTTCAGGTTAAATATTATATGAGTTCAGACTTAAAAGTTGATGTAACTTTTAAAGTTACAAATACTTATTTCACAAGTCTGATGCTATAGCGTTTAAATGCAATTAATAACTATAATTAAAACCCGGGAGCAACAACCAGCTCCTTGGTTCCGTGGCTGTAATCATAAAACCCGCGACCGGATTTAATTCCTAAATCTCCGGCTGTAACCATATTTACAAGCAATGGAGATGGTGCATATTTAGTATTTCCAAGTCCATCGTAAAGTACATTCAATATTGCCAAACAAACATCAAGCCCGATAAAATCTGCAAGCTGAAACGGTCCCATAGGATGAGCCATTCCAAGTTTCATAATCGTATCAATTTCACTGACAGTACTCACGCCTTCATGCAATGAAATAATGGCTTCATTTATCATCGGCATCAAAATACGGTTGGCAACAAAACCCGGATAGTCATTAGACATTGCAGGCACCTTCCCTATTTTCTTTGTCAGCTCAATAATAATATCAGTTACTTCTTTGGAAGTTTTATAGCCATTGATAATTTCTACAAGCTTCATTACCGGCACAGGATTCATAAAATGCATTCCTATTACTTTATCCGGACGAGAAGTAACTGAGGCTATCTTTGTAATTGAAATGGAAGAAGTATTAGATGCCAGTATACATGAAGGTTGAGCTGCAGCATCAATATCTTTAAAAAGTTGAAGTTTGATGTTTACATTTTCTGTTGCTGCTTCTACAACCAGGTCTGCATTAGCCACTCCTGATTTAAGATCGGTAGTGGAATTAATATTAGCAAGCGCACTTACTTTCTGATCTTCAGTAATTTGTGCTTTTGCAACTTGTCTGTCAAGATTCGAACTTATTTTAGCAACCGCTTTTTCCAAAGCTTGTGCATTTATATCAATCAGGTTTACTTTAAAACCATTTACTGCAAACACATGTGCAATACCATTACCCATTGTTCCGCTGCCAATTACTGCTATTTGTTTCATTAATAAATTTTCCTTTTTATAATATTATTCTGTTGTGAAAATAGTTTATTTTAATAAAGCGTGTCACTAACTTTTTTGAAGTAAAGTGAAGCGTTTTGCATTTTTTTTGAAGTAAGTACAAGATACTCTCCCACCATTCTTACAGTATAAGTATCTTTACCTTCACCTGTAGTTTTTAATTGGTTACCTACTAAAGTATAAGTAGCTCTTTTAAAATCACCCGGTGTAGAAAGTCCGGGAACAAAAACACCTTTTGCAAAGGCGCCGGCACCATTAAACTGAATCATGTTGTTTTCCATCATATTCACCATTGCAATGTAAGGATTTGCACTGAAGTCTGAAGTTCTGAACGGTGGCAGATTCGCAGTTCTTTTACCATCAAGTGATGCAGGCAGGTGGAAAGTATTTTTAGGATAAGTAAAAATAGTATCTGAACCTGCTTTGGCAACTCCTGCAATTTCCCACACTCCTTTTATCTGTAACTGAGTAACCTGACTAAATAATGGCAATCCAATAAGAGTTAATATTGAAAGAATGATAAATTTTTTCATCGTTTGGATTATTTAAAATTCAATGACTTAATAAAGTGTATCGCTTATCTTTTTTAAATAAAAGATAGTTCCGGTTTTATCTTTTGATGTTAATACCAGATAGTCACCAACCATAGACATACTGTATTTTTTCTTTCCTTTTATATTTGTTTCAAGAATACCATTTTTAATTTTATAAGTGCCTTTCTTAATCTGATCTGCTTTTGTTGTTCCTGGTTTTAGTGTACCAAAAGCATAAATATTTGAACCATCAAATTCCATTATAGAATTTTGCATAATCCTGATCATCATCACAGCAAATTGTCCGTTGTTATCCGGATTATCAGCTGAAAACTGATCAACAGTATAAAATGTTTTAGTGTTGAAATTCTTTTTTAAACCGGCATCAGCAACATAAGTAAGAACTGTATCCTTACCTGTTTTTCCTATTCCTAATACAGACCATGTTCCTTTAAGGTCAGATGTTTTTACTTGTCCTATTGATGCTAAAGAGCAACAAATTGAGAACAGTATAATTGCAGATATTTTTTTCATAATTTTTTTACCAGTTTAAAATCCAGGCGAATATGAGAGGTGCAACAATGGTTGCATCGCTTTCTACGATAAATTTGGGAGTGTTAATATCAAGCTTTCCCCAGGTTATTTTTTCATTAGGAACTGCACCTGAATAAGATCCATAAGAAGTTGTAGAATCAGAAATCTGACAGAAATAACTCCAGAAAGGTACATCATGCCATTCTAAATCCTGATACATCATTGGTACAACACATATCGGGAAGTCTCCTGCAATACCACCACCAATCTGGAAAAAGCCAACGCCTTTACCCGATGAATTGGCTCTGTACCATTCGGTAAGCCACACCATATACTCGATACCACTTTTCATTGTGGTAGCTTTAAATTCACCTTTAATTACATAAGATGCGAAAATATTTCCCATCGTACTGTCTTCCCATCCCGGAACGACAATTGGTAAATTCATTTCAGCAGCAGCAAGCATCCAGCTGTCTTTAGGATCTATTTCATAATACTGCTCAAGCTCTCCGCTCTGCAATATTTTATACATAAACTCATGAGGGAACAAACGGTTGCCGCTGTCATTTGCTTCTTTCCAGATGTTATAAATATGCTTCTGCAACCTTCTGAAAGCTTCTTCTTCAGGAATACAGGTATCTGTAACTCGGTTGTAATGGTTTTCAAGAAGATCCCATTCATCCTGCGGACTTAAATCGCGGTAATTCGGCACGCGTTTATAGTGGCTGTGCGCAACCAGGTTCATGATGTCTTCTTCAAGATTGGCACCCGTGCAGCTGATAATGTCAACTTTGCCCTGCCTGATCATTTCAGCAAGAGATTTGCCAAGTTCTGCAGTGCTCATGGCACCTGCAAGAGTAATCATCATTTTGCCACCTTCTGTAAGGTGAGCCTCGTAGCCTTTTGCAGCATCAACAAGCGCTGCAGCATTAAAATGTTTGTAGTGCTTTTCTACAAACTGGGAAACCGGTCCTTTCGTCATACGCCGCAAAATTAATCTTAAATTATGATTTTTCAGGAAAAAATCTCATGTGGTTAATGCAAATGTTAATGTTTTATAATTGCGCCTGCAATTGACTCTTAATCCATCCTTTAGGATAATATTTATTTAGCTGAAGCAGAATAATTGCAATAATTACACAGATTCCGCAAACACAGAATGTTAATGGCAAGTGGTTAAATGCGCCTTTGTTAAAGAGTTTCAGTAAAAGACTACCTAAAACAATTCCAGCTTCAAGTGCCATAAATAAGGTGGAAATGCCGCGGCCTTTATTTTCAGGAACTGAAAGATCTGCAGCCCAGGCAAATAAGGTTGGGGAAAGAATGCCAAAAGCAAATCCGTAAAGTAAAGCTGAGATGATAAAAAGTAATACAGAATGTGTGAGTGCCAGACAAATCATAGACAGTAAGAGCATGGTGCATCCCCAGAAAGTCACCACCCGCCTGCCGATTCTGTCAGAGAGTTTACCGGCACCAAAGCGCATGGATATTGAAGCCAATGTAAATATGGTGACGAAAATTCCTTTGTTTTTTAGTCCCAGTGCATCGCTCATATCTGGGTAAACAGTTAGCACTACTCCGGCAGGAATTACACAAAGCAACATAATTGCTGAAGGCAGCCACACTCTGGGTTCAAAGACATCTGCCTTTTTCAATTTCAAAAGTTTCGGACTGAATTTTTGTTTATTTTTCAGTGTTTCTTTCATGGTTAAAAATATACCAAGAGAGGTTGCGGCAAACAGTGCAGAGGTAACAAACATCGTATTGAGAGAAGTCTGCAAGGTAATAAATGCCCCAAGTGCCGGTCCAAGCGACATGCCCAGATTATTAATGATCCCGACAATACCCATTGCTTCTCCCCTTCTGGTTGAAGGCACAATATCATCGATATAGGCTGTGCTTCCCGTAGGCGTAAATCCTGCTGAAAAACCATGTATCATACGCAGACTGAAAAAGAAAACAATGGTGTTAACGAAAGGATAAAGACTGCTTGTGATAAGACAGATCATGGCACCAAACAACATCACAGGCACTCTTCCGATCGTATCTGCAAGCCTACCGCTAAATGGTCTAGAAATTAGAGCTACGATTGCAAAAGCACCGACATACATCCACACATAATCTTTTCCACCAATTGATTTCAGGTAATTCGGCAGTTCAGGCAGCACCATGTTGAAGCTTGCAAAAAACATGAATGAGCCAATGCTCATGAGCCAGAACTGGTTGCTGTATGAACGGATGTAATTAATCAAAACCCGCGCAAATATAATAATTACGGATTACGAATTGGTGATTCAGGAGCAGGGGGTGAACTTTGAGAGTATTATTTTATCCAAACAGTTAATGAATAATTACGAATTACAAATTACGAATTACGTATTATCCGGATACTTATTAATAAGTAGACTACTCAGCCATTCCTGCGCAAAAATGGCTAATCTATGAACATAATATTCCTAAAAATCGATAGATTCCCTTTAAAACAAGGGAAAAAGGCACCTTCCCGACTAATACCCGACATCATCCGGAAGGTGTTAAACTCTATCTGTCGAATGATTTGCGTCATCTGAACACTTTTAAAGTTCTCCAGCAATAATAATTCAACGTACTGACCATAGTTGAAGTGTATCTTTCTACTTTTGTGCAACATCCGGACCAATATCAGTCATCTTCCTGACCCACCCCAATGTATATCTATACACTTTTTTTACGTACTGTACGTCCGCCA
>JACMRS010000374.1 GCA_014376345.1 Bacteroidia bacterium
AAACAAATAAAGCTTTGAAAACCGTGGTTGAAAACCCGGAAACTAAAGAAGCTTTTGTAAATGCGCTCCGGGCTCTTGCCCTTGAGTTAGAAGAAAATGAGTAATCGTTTCTTCTTAAAAACATGTTTTCTCACACTTTTCTTTTCATCTCAATTTACAAAACATAGAAATATGAGTCCACAAAAAGCTGCCGAAGAATCAGTTCAATCTGCTGGAGCAGCCCTGAAAACCACTGATGCTTTAATCTCCCCTGATATTCCAACCATTGACAGTTCATTAAACACGTTAGCTCGTGTTGGTGGATTCGACTTATTAGAAGCTAGTATTGAAGGAGTACAAAACCTCAATCCGGAAAGAAAAGCAAGGAAAAAAATCTTTCTTACCGATACAGGTAAAAAAACCGAGCGTGAAGATTTAAAAGGTAAGCTTAAGTTGTGGATTGAATTATTGTCGGCTCATCACAGTGTATCGAGTATGGTGGACCTTTGTACAGAAAAGGCCGAAGCTAGTGAAGCAAACTTAAAGCAAAACTTAAGTAAAGTTTTGGAAGCTACAAGGGAACTTGAGGAATCGTACCGTTCAGTTGCTCTTTTTTATAAAAACACCGAAGCTGATAAGTTAAAAAATGTAGCATTAATGAATGCATCTATGGATCAATTAACTGATTTGGATAATCCCCGATTTATTGATTATGTGGGTGCAGAATTAAAGCAAAATTATGACAGGCTCGACCTGCGCAATAATTACTCCCTTATGGTAATTCCGGGATATATGAAGTCGAATAAGGTGGTGGAAAAGTGGGGGAAAATTGCGTACAACAATAAAGTGATGCTTGTTACTGATTTTGAAAATCTTGAAAATCCCGATGATGTCCTTGATCTGTTTACAGAATCAAACCTGACAAGCGCAGACGCATTTAAGTCGAATGTTGTTATGACATGTAATTATTTGGTGGGTAGGGGTAAAGTGTCTGAAGTGGGAGAGGAAGAAGATTTATTTGTACCAGGATCTGCAGCCCTGGCAGGTAAAATGTACAACACTTTAATGTCACAGGTTACAGCGGGTAAAAAACACGGAAGCATGAATGAAGTGGATAGCGTAAGATTTGATCTAAAGAAAAGTGAGATCTCGCAGTTAGAACGGGTAGGACTGGTACCGATGGTTAATGAATATGGAAAAGTAATGGCTTTCTCCGCCAAAACTTTATTTAATGGAGATAACCTGGGGTTGCAAACTTATTCTGTAGTCAGGGTATTTGATTATATAGCAAAAGTGTTGGTAGATTTTCTCAATCGCCGTGCATTTGAAAACTGGACAACCCTAACAGAAAAAGACTTAAGAAAACAAATTATTCAATTTTTGGATGGCATTAAAGGAGCAGATAAATTAATTGAAAATTTCAAGATACAACGTTTTGAAAGAGATGAAAACCAGAAAGACCGTATCTATCTTGACATTAATATTACTCCCTATTTTCCGGCAAAAAGCTTTGTGGTAAAATTAGATGGCCAAAAAGGTGACGACGGCGTGGAATGGAATTCGGAATATGCTAAAAGCTAATCTACAACCTTGTTAACTCAACAATAACTCTTCCTTAATCCATTTTTTAATTTTTAAATCTAAATTTTATGGCCTTTAAAGCAACATTCGAAGTTAGCGGTAAAAAGTATGATATTCTTTCTTGCAGTTATGCATTTAGCAGAAATATCGATCATAAAGGAAGGCCCTCATCAGACACCAGCGGTGGTACAGTTAACCTTGCCTTGGAATCTACTGAAGACACTTCACTTTTGGAATCAATGTTGAACACGGCTGAAAAGCCGCTCACTTGTTCTATTGACTTTCAACAAAATGATGATACTGCAAGCCTGAAGAAACTTGAATTAAAGCAGGCATACATTATTCAGTATTCTGAAAGTTTTTCCGACGGCGCTCCAATGGTTTTCCAAATAACACTTTCGGCAAAAGAAATTTCTCTAAAAAATGCTAAGCTTGTAAATGACTGGCCGGCAAAGTAGTAGAAGTTCTCCCCATACTGCATGATGCATCGCTAACATTTAAATGTAACGATTGATATTTTGATTTATTATGTGGAGGTGATAAATTTGGTGCATGCTGCATATTGAGTAAAACATACAAGAGTGCGACGCA
>JACMRS010000375.1 GCA_014376345.1 Bacteroidia bacterium
GGCTTGAATAGGTCTTTTTATTTTAACTCCATCTACATTCGCCAGCGAAGTCAAACCACCAGCTCTTTCAATTACATCATACACCCTGTCTTATTTTGTTGCCAAAACATATTTTCCGGCATAATTCACGGCACCGCTTATCGTTACCATCTCTGGTTTTTCATACACCGCCATTTTGCGAATATTTACGACATCAAAAGGCTGTAAGGCGAAGTTTTTTAACTGCTCATTGTTATTTGCCGAAATTTCAATATTGAACAATTCCGCTTTATTAGGATTGGCATCATCAATTGTTTCCGACTTGATCATTCTCGCTACCTCAACTCTTTTGGAAGCCGAACCGGTCAATCCTCCAGCCTGTACCAACAAATCATTTAAGGTTAAATTTTCATGGTAATCATAAATCCCAGGTTTTTTGATCTCGCCATCAATGGTAATTTTATATTGTTCCACAAAATCTAAAATAGAGTACACCGTTACGATATCTTCTTTTTTCAAAGCAATATCTGCTTCAAGGTCGCCTTCCAAAGCTTTCACCAAATTCACATTCACGATTTCCGTGGTCAAATCTGATTTTAATCGAATGATTGTTGCTCTGTTACTATACGCATCTTCTTTTAATCCGTCCGCTTTTGCAATCAAATCAGAAATACGCATTCCTTCATAAAAAGAATAGGTATCGGGTCTGAAAACAGCACCGTCAATTTTGATACGGTTTTCAAAACGATTTAAAATTTTAGTCACTCTAAACACATCTCCTGACAAAGGTTTATAGGTATTAAATTCTGCAAATTTGACATCACGAACTTTAAACTCTTTATTTGTTTTCTGCAGCACATTTACGGATGCGGTATAAGCAAATTCATTAAATCCGGAAGCAAAAGATAATAAATCAGTAAATGTCTCCCCTTTTTTCATTTCAAAAATCCCAGGACGTTTTACTTGTCCCTCCACCGTAACACGTTGATTATAGGCTGGAATCCTGATGACATCATTATCTTTTAAACCTACATTATCAGACTGATCTCCATTAACCAAGAAACGATAAATATCAATATTTTTATAAACTCTATTGTCTCGCAACAACTCGATATTCCTATAACTTCCATTTTTTCCAGGGCCACCGCCTAAAAATAAGGCATTATATACGGTTGCCAGAGAAGAAATCGAGTAATTCCCGGGTTGTCTGCTGCCTATTATGGTTACTCTAATCGTTCTGATACGACTCAAACTAATGCCGACCTGCGACTGCCCTGACGAAACAGTGCTGTACACTCTGGCAATAGCTCCTTTTATTTTCTGGGTAGCAGCTTCTATGGTCATTCCCGAAACCGATATCTGACCTACATACTGAATATTTACTTTCCCTTCCATCGTTACCGGTACAGAAGCATTGAATTCCTGCACGCCGTAAACACTAATTTGTAATTCATCACCAGGTCCGAGGACATAATTCACGGGAGTAGCCAATTTTAAATTAGGCTCAAAATTTAAGGTAGGATTATCAAAAAGCTCCGAACCAAAAATTAAGGCATTGATAGTATCTTTTACTTTTTTGTTGACGATTTTATCTTGTTTTCTGCTTAATTCTTTGGA
>JACMRS010000376.1 GCA_014376345.1 Bacteroidia bacterium
CTGATGATGCTGTCTTTTTCTATTTCCAGAGATTATTTACCTGATCCTTCAAAATTGATGAGACCGTTTTTTGAATTAATTTCAAAAGGTGCTGGAAAACTTATTTCTCATTCATGGAAAGGAGAATTTGATCCTTCATCAGATTCTATAAACTTATACCTTAACACCTTAGCAAATTTTATTCTGGCGTTAATTATTTGCAGCTTTTGGATGGTTCTGGATAAACAAAAAAACAAGGGTAAGCTTTTTTACTGGATGACCACCACAGCAAGGTACTACCTCGCTTTTCAACTGCTGATTTTTGGTTTCAATAAATTATTCAAATGGCAGTTTTATTTTCCCGAACCGAATATATTGTTCACTCAGGTTGCTGAACTGGATAAAGAAATGATTTACTGGACCGCCATGGGTTATTCGAGAGCATACTCTGTTTTTACAGGATCACTCGAATTACTTGCTGCACTGCTTCTTTTATTCAGAAGAACCTCTTTTGCCGGAGCATTGCTTGCCATCGCTGTTATGACAAACGTGGTAGCTATTAATTTCTGCTTTGACATTTCAGTTAAACTTTTCTCAATGTTTTTGCTCCTCCTTTCATTTATCTCACTTTCTCCGAATTTCAATAGAATCAAATCCGTTTTATCAGGAAAGTCTTATGGGAAAGTCGAAACTCAATTTCCTGCATTCAACTTTAAACTGCATATTTTAATAAAAACAATATTGATTCTTTTACTTTTTGGAGAAGCCATTCAACCCTACATTTCATCAGGAAACTACAATGATGATGAATCATATAAACCACCACTCTACGGCGCATGGAAGGTGATCACATTCGTTAAAAACGGCGATACCATTCCACCTTTACTTACAGAAACAGAACGCTGGAGAAAAGTATTTTTTAACAGAAGCGGCTATTTCATTTACCAGAATATGGAAGACGAGATGTACGATAATGACATGGATTTTAATGAAAGCAAAAAACAGATTGACTTGATAAGCACAGACAGTACTTTGTCTTTTTTCAGTTACAGAGAACATGCAGATTCACTTTTTCTTGATGGCTATTTCAGGAATGATTCCGTGAATATAGTATTGAAAGAAATTGACCTCAATTATCTTCCTGCAAACAGTCATAAACTAAATAGTTTTCACTGGACCATTGACAGTTATTATGATAACTTTAAATAACAATTGAAAATATTAACATACAGCGGCTCACTAATAAGATCTGATTATCATCTTAATTAAACCCAGTAAACTTCTCTCTTAACCTCCAAAAATCCGGTTGAATATATTGCCGTTCTTCAAATCACCATTCTGGTATTTTTCTTTTTTATCAAACGACCCATTTTCATTATAATATTTCCAGACACCATCTTTTAAACCATTTCTGTACTTGCCTTTTAACCTTACTTTTCCATTTTCATAAAACTCAACATAACTGCCATCCATAACAGATCCATCCATTTCTGCTACTGTTTTAACCTGACCGGTTTCAGTATAAAAAGTACTCAGCATGTTTTGTTGGAAATTCTTTAGTAGGAAAAGTTGCATTTCTGATAGAGTATCTGCTTCAACAGTTAGAGTATCAGCAGGCATAATGGTTTCAAGACTGTCGTTCCACTTTTTAAATTCAAGAGAAAACACGGTTCTGAATTTAGCGCCATCTCCTGATAGACCGAAGCCTGTATGCGGGAAACATTTAATGTAATCCTGATTTTTCTTTGCGTCTTTCCAGCTTTCTGAAGAAAGATAACCTTTGAAATTAGCAAAATGATGCAGAGGACTCACATAAGCCATCACACTGGTTTGCTTTGGAAATTTATCATTGAAATTGCGAAACTCTTCATTGTTAGAAAGCGTATTCTGCGCAATAAAATCATCAATTGTCACCAGTAAAGTTTTAGGATCATCACTAAAAATCACGTAGTCTTTGATAATGGTATAATAAGGCTTTTCAACTTTGCCGAAAAGCTTTCCAAACATGGCTTTAAACAGTCCTTTTATCTCAAGGTATTTAACAGGATAGCCGTGATAATCAACGTTTAAAAATTTAAGTGGTGTGCGTTTTCTGATTTGCTTTTCTACCAGATCCAGATTAGTTTTTGCATCACCAATATCAGACGCTTTTATTGCTATAATATTGTGCACTTTATTGCCAATCAATACATCAGAATGGTATTGTGCCAGAGCCACTTCATTACCGATCCAGCCAAAGAAATTTTTCCTGATATCTATTTTAAGAAGCTTTTCAACCTTCTTCATATTTCCTTGTAATTCAGCATAAGCATTGGCATCTTGCTTCATTACATTCTCCAGGTTTTTATAGAATGTTTCAAAATCATCAAAACCAAGATTCAGCATAAATGAGGTTTTATCAGACAATACCTTTTGCGCTTCATGTTCACCTTTGCCTGACAATGCTAAAGCACGGAGATAACCACTGGTGCTGTCATTAAGCAACGTGTAACCATCCATCATCAGGTTGTCATTTTCAAGATTCACATCAAAACCACTGAAGAAAAGACTTTTGAAAAGATCTTTCACATCGCTGGTATCATCCATGTACACTCCCAAATACTTGTCGAAGAAATTAAAGTTCAGAAAAAGTCGGCACATTCCATCGGTTGTAACAAGTTTATCTGCCTCCCTGAAATGCTCATCAAAACCCAGTTGAAGTGCAGGCACTTTCCAGGCATCAATAGATTTTTCTACAAGTGAAGGTGCATAAGAAATTGAAAGGTTATTTTCAAGAAACGACATGTACAAAACATCTCGAGTGGCTTTGTCTGTAAACTCATGAACCTGTGCGCCATTGTATTCACGGGTAGTGTAAGTATATCCCGATTGTTTTACCAGATTAATCAGTTGCGATTCGATAAGGTCGGATTTTGATGCATGTTTTATGTCTACAAGGTATAGAAAATCATAATCTTTAGCCTTTGTCATGTGTGCTGAAATTAACACATGCCTTGATCCGAACATTGAAAAAACGCCGTTGTTAGCGCTGATCATGCCATCTATAAAGTCTGCGTTTTTGGTAATGCCCTCAAATTTAGGATGCACTTTAAGATGTTGCCACAAAGGACTGCTGCTAAAACTCTGCCATTGTTTTACAGGTTCATCAGTTTCAATAATGTACAAGGCATCTTTCGGAACAAGATAAAATGCATTGATAAATTTATCTGGAGAAAAACGAAGCCATGCCAGATAGCCAATAATACCAAGAACAATAATGCCGGCGATAATCAGGATTTTCTTTCTCATACAGTTGCGAAATTAGGGATTAATTTTAATTGAATATAATTAGAACAAATAGAATGTATCAGACTTGAATAAAAATCACTTTTTCTTTTTAGCTTCTTTAGCGTCTTTCTTCTTTTTATATTTCAGATAATCTTTTGCAAGCTTTCTTTTGAGATTACCAGGAGTAAGTTGTAAAGTAACCTGGTAATAAAACCCATCAAAATTGGGACTTAATCCAACTTGCTTTAATATTTTTCTGTAACCACCTGCTATTTTTAAACCAACATCAGGAGAGATTTTTAAAATGGCAGACATTCCAGTTAGTGCAGGAAAAAAATAGGCTCTGTTTCTTAAAACATTTCCGTTTGAACCATAAACAGGTACCGACACATCTGTAAGATAATCTGTCGCAGTTGTTTTACTGAATCCCATACCAACTTCAATCGGTATGTTTAAATTGATATATTTTGATTTATAAAATGTGTATTCAAAACTGGGAGTAAAATAAAAAAGCCTCAGTCGCGGAAGCACAAGATAAGCAGGTTCATTATTCGGATTGGTAATTAAATGGGCATCGGGATAATCAGCTTTGACATTATTGATATAATTTACATCTGTAATAAATTCTGCTTTTAAAGCATTCACTCTAACAAAATAAAATCCCACCCCCATTTTAAATCTGTCTCTGATAATGCCCGTAGCCAGTCCATTCATTAAAATCGGAATATTAAATTGCGGCACTTTCTGATCATTAAAGGCGGTGCGCCTTCTGTCAATCTGAAGAAAAAATTGATTTTTATGTTTTTTTGCCATCTTCGCCGGATCGATCAGATCGGACAGTTGGGAGAATGATCTTAAAGGAAGAAAGACAAGGAGTAAAAATACTATGCGGAATAAAAGTTTCCGGATCATATTTTTTCAAGCCTCTCCTTAATATCCAACCTGTGTTTTCTTGCAGTATCTATTGCAATA
>JACMRS010000035.1 GCA_014376345.1 Bacteroidia bacterium
CGTCTTCACTGATGATTTTTATTCCAAGCTTATTTGCTTTTTCAAGTTTTGCCGGTCCCATATTATCGCCTGCAACCAGCAAATCTGTTTTTCCGCTAACACTACTACCCTGCTTGCCTCCATTGGCTTCAATCATCTTACCAATGTCATCACGTGAATGCTTGTGAAATGTTCCTGAAATCACAACAATTTTACCTGCTAATAATTCTGAATCACGCTTAACCACTTCTGTTGTAGATTCAAGCTGAAGACCATTTTCCTGTAATCGATTTACCATTTCAACATGTTTCAGTTCAGCAAAATAATCTGTTACCGAAAGTGCAATCCTCTCTCCTATTTCATCTACAGCTGTCAACTCATCAAGACTTGCAGCAGCAATTGCATTAATATTCCGGAAATGCTGAGCAAGTTTTTTTGCGACAGTTTCTCCAACATATCTGATACCCAATCCAAACAAAACTTTTGCAAAAGGCATTTTCTTTGAATCTTCAATTCCTTTCAGAAGATTTTGTGCTGACGTTTCAGCCATCCTATCAAGTTTAATTATTTGATCATATTGCAGATCATACAAATCTGCAATATTATTTACCAATCCGTTTTCGAAAAGTGTCTGAACAGTTTCATCGCCAATACTGTCAATATCCATCGCACGTCTTCCTGAAAAATGCTGTATTTTTCCAACAACCTGAGGCTCACAACCCTCATCATTAGGACAATAATGATTGGCTTCGCCTTCCTTTCTAACCAGCTCAGCGCCGCATTCAGGGCAGTTTGTAATATATTGATGAGGTTTAGAATCGGGATCGCGTTTTGACAAATCAACTCCTGTTATTTTGGGAATAATTTCTCCGCCTTTTTCAACATAAACATAATCTCCTTCACGTACATCAAGTCTTTGAATTTCATTGGCATTGTGAAGTGAGGCCCTTTTAACGGTTGTGCCTAAAAGAAAAACAGGATCAAGATTAGCAACGGGAGTAATTGCGCCGGTACGCCCTACCTGATAGGTTATTTTATTAAGTTTTGTAAGTGCTGCTTCTGTTTTAAACTTGAAAGAAATAGCCCATCGGGGAACTTTTGCTGTAAAGCCAAGCTCTTCGCGTTGCCTGAAATCATTCACTTTCAAAACTACTCCATCAATATCATAACTCAGGTGATGCCTTTCAGAATCCCAATGTCTGATAAAATTTAAAACAGCATCTATATCTGCACAAACGTTAGAATGTTCCGATGTTTTTAGTCCCCAGCTTTTAGCGGCCTCAAGACTTTCAGAATGCGTTTTAAAAACATTGCCGGATTCTATTAACTGGTACAAATAAATATCTAAAGGACGCTTTGCTACTTCAGCACTGTCCTGAAGTTTTAATGTTCCTGCAGCCACATTACGGGGATTTGCATATTGCATTTCACCGGCTTCTTCACGCTGTTTATTTAGTCGTTCAAAAGCTTTTCTGTGCATGAAAATTTCGCCACGCATTTCAAACGCATTCGGAAAATCACCATGAAGTTCAGTAGATAATGATTTGATGGTTCTAACATTATCCGTCACCACATCACCCGAAACACCATCGCCTCTTGTGACAGCCCGAAGTAATTTTCCGCCTTCATAATGCAGACTAATTGAAAGTCCATCAAACTTCAGTTCACAAACGTATTCATAATCATCTGTTCCCAATCCTTTTTTAACACGCTCGTCAAAATCACGCAAATCTTCCTCGTTATAAGTATTGCCAAGAGAAAGCATCGGGTAAGTATGGGCGATATTCTCAAATGACTTATTGATAGCACCTCCCACTTTTTGAGTTGGACTGTCGGCACTATAAAATTCAGGATACTGAGCTTCAAGCTCCTGAAGTTGCTTTAATAACGTGTCAAATTCAAAATCGCTGATGGACGGCATTGCCATCACATAATAGCTGTAATTGTGACCTGACAGCACTTTTCTGAGCTTATCAATCTGTATTTTTGCGTCTTCGTTTGTCATTACTTAAGAGTTTTCAAAAATAATCTGTTTCTTTGTTGATTATTAGCATGAAAAAACTTTTTTTTCTTTCTTTAATTTTAGCAACCGGTTTTAATGCCTTTTGTCAGGATAATTACTATCCCGTTGGATCACCTGTTTATCATTGGCTGGATAGAAATGATATTTCTAAAAATTACTTTCAAAAGAACGTGCCATCCATAAATCAGGCAGGAAGAATTTCAAGCGCAAAAAATATTGAATTTGTATGCTTGACAGGCATTTCAGATTCTTTAAAACCGCAATTTTTAAACTCATTAAATAAACCATCATACTTTAGAATTGAAAATCTGGATGATTCTCTTTTATCTAAAAGAAAATTAGGAAACATTTATAAATATCCGGCGGCATTTTATGCAATCAAAGGTGATGATTATACAATAGTTGTCAATCCGGTAATTGGTTTTAATGTTGGTTACGATGCCAAAGATCCAAAAAGAAAATTATTCCAGAATTCAAGAGGCGCAGAAATCAGAGGAAATATTGGCGGCAGCAAAGGTGTCGGATTTTATAGCTATTTCACCGATAATCAGATCAGATTGCCTGCTTTTACAGGATATTATACTGACAGTCTGGGTGTCACTCCAAACGAACTTTTCTGGAAAAAATTTAAAAAAACCGGTTCGGATTTTTTTCAGGCAAGGGGTTATGTTACATTTAGTGCTGCCAAATACATTCATTTTCAATTCGGTCATGATAAAAATTTCATTGGCAGCGGTTACCGTTCACTTATTCTCAGTGATTTTTCACCACAATATCTATTCTTTAAAATAAACACTTCTATCGGTAAATTTAATTATCAGAATTTATTTACACAGTTTACTGATTATAGCACCATTACGGGAAACACATTATTTAACAAAAAGTACGGCGCTTTTCACAGGTTGGGAATTAATGTAACTAGGAATTTAAACATTGGTTTAAATGAAATGATAATTTTTGACAGACAGCAGGACAGTACAGGAAAATCTACCGGATATGATTTGAATTATCTGAATCCTGTTATATTTTACAGGGCAGTTGAATCAAATTTGGGAAGCAGAGACAATGCTATGGTAGCTCTTGATTTTAAATGGATTTTCCTTAGAAAATTTTCTTTATACGGTCAATTTGTTCTTGACGAGTTTGTATTAAAACAAATAAAAAACGATCCGGACTGGTGGGGAAATAAATACGGTTATCAGCTTGGTATGAAATATATTAATGTAGCAGATATTAAAAACTTTGATCTTCAGGTTGAGTATAACAGAGTAAGGCCTTATACATACAGTCACTACCGGACAAGTCAGAGTTACTCTAATTTCAATCAGGCTTTGGCACATCCTTTGGGTTCAAATTTTTCTGAGTGGACCGGAATTTTAAAATATCAGGTAAAAGAAAAGATATTTTTGAACCTTACTCAAATCTATGCATTAAAAGGATCGGATTATGCTGTTAACGGTTTGAATTACGGAAGTAATATCCTCAGAAATTATGATACCAGGCAAAGCAGTCAGGCACCTTTTTTACAGGGAAACAAACAGCAGTTAATGATCACAAGTTTTACGGCAAGCTATATGCTGAAGCACAATTTGTTTATAGATGCTAACATACTTTACCGCAACCTGACTAACAGCAATTTAGCACCAAACACCTTTGTAATTGGCGGCGGAGTGAGGTTAAATATTCCTGAGAGGAAGATTAATTACTGATATTTAATTACGAATTACGGAATTACGAATTACGATTTATTCGTGATCGGTTTATATAAATTTCACCAATTCAACTATTGCTCTGTAGGAGCACAAGCCATAAGCGGGGGATGCAATCACTCGTAAGTGCATACCCAAAAATCTTCAAGTTCTGTAGGAGCGGAAGCCAAAATGGAGACTATAAATAACGCTCAAAATAAATTTCATAGGGGTTATGTTTTCTAATTCGTAATTCCGTAAATAATTCGTGGCTAATTAAAATCACCATCCTGAAAATCTGGCGTCCCTACAGGACTTGAAACATAATGTTGGTCATGTGTCGAGGGATTGCATCCCTCGCTAAGCGCTTAAACCCCACAAGGGGGGTAGAATACATATTTATTTTAATCGCATTTAATTCAAACATCATTAGATAATTTTAACAATTCGCAATTAAAATTCTGGCTATCCAGCAATGAAAATGCCTCCATTCTTAATTTGTAATTAATATTATGGCTTGCCAATATAAAAACAGTCCAATCGTAATTCGTAATTTCGTAATTAATATTCAGGCTTGCCTTCAAGCATTAATTGGTGAATAAATGAATCATTATTTTGTGAATTAGTCATCATTTAATCAAAATTAAATTTCCATTCATTGAATTGAATAGATTTATAAAACTTACCCCAGCTTTTTAGTAACAGCCTCATTAACTTTTTTCGGATCGGCTTTGCCTTTTGACAATTTCATGGCCTCGCCTACAAACAATCCTAACAGACCTTTTTTACCTGAACGATACTCTTCAATCTTATCCGGAAACTTAGATAAAGCCTCTTCAACAATCGAATCAATTAAACTTTCGTCACCTGACTGAATGATATTTAATGATTCAGCTACTTCTAACGGTTCTTTAGCAGAATCTTCTGCAAGCGCAGGAAACACTTGCTGCGCAGCTGCAGTATGACTAAGTTTACCTTCATCTATCAAAGCAATGAGGGCTGCTATTTTTTGTGGAGCAACCTTTTTATTAAAAGCCGAAATATCAATTGCCTTTTCATTCAGATACGAGCGAATGGCACCCATCATCCAGTTTGCTGCAGATTTAAAATTAGATGTATGCTTAATAATCTCTAAAAAATATTCAGCGGTAGGCCTGTCTTCAGTAATCACCTGAGCATCGTAATCTGTCAGACTTAATTCGTTTTTAAGTCGTGCAAATAATTCTGCAGGCAAAGCCGGCATTTCCTCTTTAATTTTCTTAATATAATGTTCACTTAAAACCAAAGGCGGTAAATCCGGTTCAGGAAAATACCTATAATCATTGGCCAGTTCTTTATTCCTTAAACTAATAGTAATACCTTTTAAAGCATTAAAACTTCTGGTTTCTGAAGGAAAAGTTTCTCCTTTTTCACAAAGAGCAATTTGTCTTTCTGTTTCAAACTCAATTGCTCTGCGAACATTGGTAATAGAATTCATATTCTTAACCTCAACCTTTGTTCCGAAAGTAGTACTTCCAACAGGCATTACAGAAATATTAGCATCGCAACGCAAACTGCCTTCTTCCATATTGCCATCACAAATTCCAAGATAACGTACCAGTTTACGAATTTCAGTCACAAATTGAAAAGCCTCTTCGGCACTTCTCATTTCAGGTTCAGAAACGATTTCGATAAGTGCAACTCCGGCTCTGTTATAATCTATAAGTGAATCAGTGAGATCCTGATCGTGCATACTTTTACCACTGTCCTCTTCCATGTGAATACGCGTAAGATTGACGTTTTTTTCTACACCATCTTTTGTTCGTATAGTCACATGTCCGCCGGTACAAATGGGAGTTTTATCCTGAGTAATCTGGTAACCTTTAGGTAAATCCGCGTAAAAATAATTTTTACGGGCATATTCATTAAATTCACGGATATTACAATTTAATGCCAGTCCGACTTTAATTGCATGGTCAACTGCAACTTTATTATGCATTGGCAAAGTACCCGGATGTCCAAGACTGATAGCGGACACATGGGTATTTGGCATACCACCATATTCAGCATTATCACCGCAAAACGCTTTGCTTAATGTAAGCAACTGAACGTGTATTTCCAATCCTATAACAACCTGATATTCCATAAATGTGGTGCAAAGTTAAGCTAATGAACGAAACACACAAACAGAGTCAAAAAATGCAGAGTGTTTTTCATATTATTGCACTGTGTTTCCTTCCAGCGAGCAGTGGCTTTTTCTAGCAAATTCGTATCTGTCAAAGTTTTTTGGCATAAAAGGAAAATCTGATGCTGAAAAAATTAAAACAATTCTTGTTGTAAAGCTTGATGAGATTGGAGATATGGCGACTGCTACGCATGTTTTCAAATTACTTAAACGCAATTATCCGGACAGTAAAATTACATTACTTTGCAAATCGTTTAACAGGTCACTTATGAAAAACGATCCGAATATTGATGAAATTATTACAAATACTGATGAATTCAACAAACGTTTTGACATTGTAGTTGAGCTGAGAGGAACCTGGAAGACCTTTTTCAAAAGCATCTTACATCCACCTAAATACAGGGTTGACAGAGGAACTGTACGATTGAGAAACAGAGGTAATCAGCTTCATGAGGTTGACACAAATTTTGAAATTATTAAACCGCTTCTTGAAAA
>JACMRS010000036.1 GCA_014376345.1 Bacteroidia bacterium
AAAAAATTCAGAATTATTTGTACTCATTAAATTTTTAATTAGGAGCGTTGAAGCTTAATTTTGCTCTATGCAAAGGTATCTCATTTTATGTTTCTTCGCTTGCCTTCCAATTTTTACGAAGGCACAGGCACCTGCGCTTGATACTGCACAGCTACAGGTTAATGACAGTCTCAAAAATATATTCTGGCTTGCAGACAGTTCATTCAGGGCATTCAAGGTCGGAAGTTTCGAAGCATTGAAACCATTTTTCCCACCTTTCAGAGTTTACAGAAAGTACATAGACACGTCAGATGCAGGTGATCAATCAAACTATACACAGTTTTTGAAATACCAGTCGTTGGGCTATAATTTACGTTCGCAACATAAAAAACTGTTGAAGTCAGCCAAAAAAACGAAGTTGAAATTAAACAAACTAACTTACGATAGAGCCATTTGTGAAATTGACAGTGCCGATGGTTTTGTATTCGCTTATGTAAGTTTGATTGGAATTAAAACAGAGAAAAGAAAAATCAAAATCGGCTATGTTGCAGTTAGAATGTTTTATCACTGGTATATGCTTGATGAGCTTAAAATTGAATCATTCTCAGAAGAGAAAAAAAAACCGGCATCAGCCAGATAAAATTACCTAAAATTATTTTTTAAAAAAATGAGTCATACCGGCATAGCCATCAACCTTGGTTTAAATGCAAATTCCGTCAAAACTGTTTTAGATCTTTTCGATCAGAAATGTACCATTCCGTTTATTGCCCGTTACAGAAAAGACAAAACCGGTGGACTTGATGAAGTAGCAATTGAAAACATACAAAAAGAATTTAAAAGATTAAAGGAACTGGAATTAAGAAAAGAATTTATTCTTGAAACCATCAAATCGCAAGGTAAACTTACAAATGAACTTTCTTCATTAATTATAAATACTTCAGATATTCAAACGCTTGAAGACCTTTATCTGCCTTACAAACAAAGAAGAAAAACCAAAGGTGATATCGCACGTGAAAACGGGCTGGAGTCACTTGCAAAAATAGTTTTCAATCAGCGTGAAAACAATCCTTCACAAGTTGCATTTAAATATTTCAATGATAAAATAAAAACTAAAGAAGATGCTCTGAGTGGCGCCAGAGATATTATTGCAGAATGGATTAATGAAGATCTTTCTATCAGAAACAAACTGAGGGAAAGATTTGAAAAACACGGCATACTTTCAGCTAAACTGGTTAAATCGAAAGAAGTTGAAGCGCAAAAATTTAAAGATTATTTCAACTATTCTGAAAAAAACGGCAACATACCTTCACACAGAATTATGGCTGTTTTCAGAGGAGTTGATGAAGGATATTTGCGCTTTGCTATTGAACCTGATGAAGCATTGACCTTAGAATTTCTGGAAAGACAAACTGTAAAATTCAGGAATGATTGCGGTATACAAGTGCAATTAGCAACAAGAGATGCATACAAAAGACTTTTACAACCTTCATTAGAAACAGAGCTTAAAAACAATCTCTGGGACAAAGCAGAACAGAAAGCGATTGATGTTTTTGCCGAAAATCTGAAGCAACTTTTATTGTCTGCACCACTAGGCGCAAAACGAGTAATGGCAATTGATCCCGGCATCAGAACAGGTTGCAAAGTTGTTTGTTTAGATGAAAAAGGAACACTGCTGAAAAATGATGTAATTTATATTCATGAAGGAAAAGAAAGAACTGAAAAAGCTGCAACTACAATAAAAAATTTATGCACTCAATTTCATGTAGAAGCATTTGCAATTGGCGATGGCACTGCAGGAAGGGAAACAGAACAGTTTATAAATTCTCTTAATTTAAATCTGCCATTATTTATGGTGAATGAAGATGGTGCTTCAGTTTATTCAGCATCAGAAGCCGCAAGAGAAGAGTTTCCAAATGAAGATGTTACGGTAAGAGGTGCTGTTTCTATTGGAAGAAGATTAATGGATCCGCTCGCAGAGCTCGTAAAAATAGATCCCAAATCTATTGGAGTCGGACAATATCAGCATGACGTAAATGCAGTAAAACTTAAAGATAAACTCGATCAGACTGTAATGAATTGTGTGAATGCAATTGGTGTAAATCTAAATACTGCAAGCAGACATTTACTGAGTTATGTGAGCGGTTTGGGACCAGCAATAGCTCAGAATATTATTACTTACAGAAAAGAAAACGGTGCATTTAAAAACCGTAACGAACTGAAAAAAGTAACAAGACTTGGAAGTAAAGCCTTTGAACAATGTGCAGGATTTCTGCGCATCACATCAGGAAATGATATTTTAGACAGTTCAGGTGTTCATCCGGAGAATTACGGACTTGTTAAAACAATTGCTAAAGATGCAGGTATTAGTCCTTCAGATTTAATAGCAAATGAAAAAGTAATAGCTCATATAGACTGGAAAAAATATGTTAACGAAACTGTTGGTGAGTTAACAATCAAAGATATTTTAACAGAACTTAAAAAGCCCGGACTTGATCCGCGTGAAGAAGCAGTTGCTTTTCAATATGCCGCGGGAATATATAAAATTGACGATTTAAGTACTGGCATGTTATTGCCCGGGATAGTTACAAACATTACTCAATTCGGGGCATTCATAGATATCGGTGTAAAACAGGATGGCCTGGTGCATGTTTCACAACTT
>JACMRS010000037.1 GCA_014376345.1 Bacteroidia bacterium
CGGTTGTAATTCACACGCAGCCTGCATCGCCAAAGCTCTTTCAGATACCAGTTTCAGTCCGTCTTCAAACAACAGACAGCCGTTGGCAACCAATGCACTAAATTCACCAAGAGAATGCCCTGCCACCATATCAGGATGAAAATCTGTCATTGTTTTTGCTGCAATAACAGAATGAAGGAATATTGCGGGTTGGGTTATTTTAGTTTGTTTAAGTCCCTCATCAGTACCACCAAACATTTCATCAATGATATTAAACCCGAGAATTGTGTTTGCTTTGTCGAACATGGCTTTAGCCATATCGTTACTTTCATAAAGGTCTTTTCCCATGCCTACAAACTGTGCGCCCTGTCCCGGAAATATATATGCTTTTTTCATTTTGTGATTTTTAATATAAAAGTCAAACCTAAAATAATTTATCTGAAAATCAAATAAGTAATTTTTAACAAAAAATTAAATCTTCAATGAAGGATCGCCTATTTTTGTAATATGAATCTAAAAGCCATTACCACAGAAGTCTGCGCTCTTGCAAAAGAAACAGGACAGTTTATTCTGAATGAAAGAAAAAATTTCTCATACAGCAAGGTTTCTGATAAGGGACTAAATCAGCTTGTGAGTTATGTTGATATTGAAGCCGAAAAAAAGATTGCAGCCGGACTCAGTAAAATTGTTCCTGAAGCAGGTTATATTACAGAAGAAAACACACAGGCTGAGAATAAAGACAATACATTAGTTTGGGTAATTGACCCTTTGGATGGCACCACAAATTTTATTCATGGCTTGCCTGTTTACAGTGTCAGCATTGCTTTAATGCAAAATGGAAAAACTGTTTCGGGTGTGGTTTATGAAATAAATAAAGACGAATTATTTTCTGCCTGGAAAGACGGCGGTGCCTGGTTGAATGGTGAAAAAATTCAATGTTCAGCTGCTTTGTCTTTAAATGATTCATTGTTAGCAACCGGATTTCCATATTATGATTTTAAACAGATGGATGAATATCTTGGTGTTTTAAGAATGCTGATGAGAGAGAGTCATGGACTGCGTAGACTTGGCAGTGCAGCTGTTGATTTGGCTTATGTAGCTTGTGGCAGATTTGAAGGTTTTTTTGAATATGGACTTGCACCCTGGGATGTGGCAGCAGGTGTTTTAATTGTTGAAGAAGCGGGAGGAAAAGTGATTGATTTTCAGGGAGCTGAAAATTATATTTTTGGCAAAGAAATTATTGCCTGCTGTGCCGGCATAGAAGCTGAATTTATCAGGATTGTTAAGGAAGGTTTTTATAAAAGTTAATTTATTATAAATGACATTTTAACTTATGTTAAATTATAAACGTTATTTAACTATTGCTGCTTTTATAACTGGTTTACTTATCATACAAAGTAGTAGTTGCAAAAAGAAAACTCCGCCAACTGTATGTTCTGAAGAAATTACGATAAAATTTCCTAAAAACGCTCTGGATCGTTTATTTTTTTTGGATTCATCATATTGGGTTTATCAAGACAGTATAAGCGGACAGATAGATAGTTTTTGGGTTGATTATTCACAGATCGGAAATGTAAATTTAGAAAAACGAAATTATCAAACTAAGGGAAAGTGTTACCAACAAGGAAGATGCTTTATTAAGAGTAGATTGCAAAATGATTATACAATTGAATTTACCGCCAATCCCCAATCAACCGGTATTTCCTTAGAGAATGAATTATTTAATGTCACACTAATTTACAAACAAAACACAATCTATTATTTTGATATTGGAAATCAAAATTATATAAACGGCTATACTGATGGTTTCGTTGAGAATATACCAGAAGTCAAATTAAAAAATAAAATATTCTATGACATCTTAAAACGCACTACTTTGCTGATTCCAAGTTCTTTCGATATTTTTAAAGTTTCTTATTTTGGTAATAATATAGGACTTATTAAATATATCAAGCCTGATGGAAGTGTGTGGGAATTAGTTAGATATAAAATTAAACAATAAATCTTAAAACAAAAAAGTGTTTCGCTATCACTGAATTAATTATGAATCGCCTGATTCATTTCTTCCCTCCAACCCAAAAGATAAGTAATTTTCATCCCAAATTTATTTTTAACTGTTCCGGATTTCCAGGTATAATTTCCTCCTGCATTCTTTGCAATTGAAAGCATTTGTTCTTCACTATAAAGTCTTAAAACAGATACAATGCCATCCCATATTGTACAAAATGGAATTACAGGAATTAAATACGTAAAAATAATTCTTGAAATCCTGAATGGTCCGATGAAAGGGGTTAGAAAAATAAAACCCAGCGGGTGAAGAATTAAAATATCGAGTATCATTAAAATACTCTTATTGCCGTCAAAAACTGCGATGCCTTCACCAGCATCAACGGCATTTTTAATTACAGCAGTTGCTGTATTTTTATCAAAATGATGAAACCCTGAAAAAACAGTTCGGAAACCTTTTAAATTCTTTGGAACATTGCAGGCATCAACGGGTTCCTTCACATAATTAATAGTATTACCCGAAGCAATTTTTAATCTTTCCCAAGCTAAAATTGACGGATATTTATCAGTTAGAGTAATGGTTGTTTTTTCTTTGCCTGTATTTAATCCGGAAATTATCTGCTCAACAGGACCGCCACTTCCTGAACACAGATCGACAATAGATATCGATTGTGATTTTTCCAAAGCATTTTTCAAAAGAGGAACTACGGGCGAATAAAGATTTGAAAATCTGAAAACAAATCTCAAATAATCCGTCATAGATTCACGGATGAAACAAGGAAACCAGGCAAGGTCTTCAAATTCAAAAAAACGTTTCTTGTTTTCAGAAACCATCTTAAAATATCAAATTTTAAATGATAAGCAATGCTAGTCCTGCTCCGATTGCAATGGCAATCAGTTTAATACGGCCAATCTTATGGTCGACACTGTTTTCAAATAAGATAGTTGTTGAGATATGCAGGAATGTACCGATTACCAGAGCCATTAAAATATTTTCATACTCTTTAATAACCTCCGAACCTCCTTTTACCAATGATCCTGTAAGACAACCCAAAGGCGACATCATAGCATAGAAACAAAGCAAACCTGCAAGCATTGCGCCTTTAAATTTAGCTGATGATCTTAAAATCATGATTAATGCAAATGCTGCAGGAATTTCATGAAGACCAATTCCAAATATCAAACCTGATTGTGAACGGTCATTTCCCAGCAACTCACCCCCTACCGGAATACCTTCCAGAAAGGCATGCATACTTAAACCAATAAACAATCCTGCATTGGATTTAAGATGGCTGTGCATGTGACCATGTTCAACACCCTGAGTTAATTTTTCAAGAAGTATCTGCAGAAAAAATCCTGCCAGAACATAAATTCCTGTGTTGGCATTTTTACTGTATATCTCAGGAATCAATCCAAGAACTGTTATTGCAAACAGAAAAGATCCGCTGAAAGCAAGTACAATTTTTAAGGTGTCCTTATAATCCCTTGCGGTATTAAGAGCAATCAATCCACCGGTAAGGGGACAGACGAACAGGAATAAATAGTAGTACCAGGTCAAGATGCAAATCTTTTTTGAAGCAGCAAATTTAGATTAAAACAGGCAAATCCGGTAATAATTCCTATGATGCCACCACCAATTACATCTCCGGGATAATGCACACCTACATAAACCCTTGACCATGAAATAGCAAAAGCCCAAAAAAGCCACAAATAATAATAGGCATGATTCTTTTTAATAGAGAACAAAAGAATCATAAATACGGCAATTGCAAAATGGTTGGCAGCATGAGAAGAAGGAAAACTTCCCGAATCGCTGCATGGCACTGCATCACTTCCATTATTATCTATTATGATTCTTGCGTGCAGTGCTTCAACCTTGCAGGGCCTTGGTCTGAAAATAGTTGGTTTTATGAGTCCGGATGTAACTCTGTCCGAAACAAGCACACTTAGCAGCAGGCAAGAAATTGCGATGACAGCATTTTTAACTTTAAAGCTTTTTAAAATCAGATAAAACAGAAAAATATAAACCGGAATCCATGTATATTTATTTGTTATCAGCGGCATCATTAAATCCAGAAAACCGGTATGCCATTTTCCGTTAATGAGACTAAATAAATAACGATCTAATTCCAGTATTTTTTCCATTATTAAAGTTTTTTAGAAACCATAATCAAGCGGTCAGAATTATCAATATCAAAAGGCTCCAGATCGTAACTGCCATAAATTTCAAGCATTCCGAGTTTCGCTTTTTTATAAAGATCTTTAAATTCTTCCTGTGATATTGCTTCCACAATTTCTCTGAAATGACAAAGTCTGCCTTCATCATCAACGAGATTTATGTCTTTGTAGAGATAGCGGCCTCTCATTACACGTGTAATATAAAAATCAGTGCCCTGAGAAGGTTTTTTTTCATGCGGCACCAAAGTCCTGATTACTTTATTAGAATTAAAAAAATCCTGCACAAACAAACCATTTTTCTTAAGGCTTTCAGTTACCGCGTTTAATGTTTTCAAATTGTCTGCAGGAGATTCAAAATAGCCGAAACTAGTAAATAGATTAAACACGCAATTGAATCGTTTTTTTGCAAAAGGAATCCTCATATCATGAACAAAAAAATGAAGGTTGGCTTTTTGATTTTTTTTAGCTTCAGCAATACTCTCAAAACTAAGATCTACTCCGGTAACATTGAAATTATTTTCAGAAAGTGTCAGAGCATGACGGCCTTTCCCGCAAGCCAGGTCAAGAACTTCCGCACCATCAGGCAAATTGAGTTTCTCAACAATTTTCCTGATAAAGTTACGGGCTTCATCCTCATTTCTGTTGCAGTACAGTTTGTGATAAAAAGGTGAATTAAACCATTCGCGGTACCAAGGTTCTACTTCATATTCATCCATATCTGCAAAATAAACCAATAAAAACTGATTAAGGTAATAATTACAATTAATAATTGACAGATAAATAATTCCAGTAGCGACCCATCATGATTCCACCCAATTGTCATTCTGAAACTAATGACACTTATGGCTCGCCATAATAGTGTCATTTGGTGATGAATCTCCTACGCTATTAACTTGGAGAGGGAATTCTTATTTCTGATTAATTGATTTCTGATTTTAGGTTATTCACGCATTCTCTTGGGACGCTGCCCCAAGTTGAGATGTGGGAGGCCTTCAGCCTGTTATCATATTAATGAAAAGGACCGAAAGGACATGAATGACAAATATTATTTATTCGTAATTCGTTATTAAAATATTGCTGGTATAAAAATACATTGTTGGGTATGAATTGCAATCATGCTCCGGTTCTTAGATCAATGTCATCAATGTGATAAATTATAACAATTCAGATCGTGTGAAATTATCACTTCACCAATACCAACCCCCTTGTGGGGTTTAAGCTCTTAGCGGGGGATGCAATCCCTCGACAAAAGGACAACACACGACACCCCAAGTCCTGTAAGGACGGCAGATTATCAGGGCGTTGAAATTAATCAATCACGAATTAATGACGGGATACGAAAATGAATTACGAATTATCACTCCAAGAAAAAGTCATTTTGAGCGTAATTTCATAATGTGGTATTCCACATTAATGAAATGAAGTGAAGAATCTCATGCCATCAACGCATTGGTTACTACAACTTTAATCGTTGGCATTAATATATTGATGATGATTTCTTGGAGTGA
>JACMRS010000038.1 GCA_014376345.1 Bacteroidia bacterium
AAAACATTGATATAGCATCTACTATCAATGCAGATGAAGATTTAATGGACCCTGATGTTCCTACTGAAAGAGCACCTTTCCATGACCATGAAATTGAGGCTGAAGCATTCAAATCATTCATGAAAGAAGAAGAGCCTGAATTGCAGGTTGAAGAAAATCCATTCATTAAATCGGATGAACCTGTTTTACAAGATGAAACTGAACCTGTAAAATTTGATCTGGACTACGAGCCTCCTGTAAAAAGTAAATTACCGGCTACAGATATTCCATTTAATTTAAATACCGAACCACTGGTTTTACTGGAAGATACAGGTGCTAACATTATTGAGCCAAAAGCAAAACCAAATCCAGAGACCACACATATCGGACTGGAAGAGCCGTATGATCCAAGACTGGATCTTGCGGGTTATCAGATGCCCGGTCCGGATTTGCTTGAAGAGTATGTGATTCAGAAAAATGAAGTTGACAGGGTTGAATTAGAAACCAGTAAAAATCTGATTGTTGAAACTCTGAAAAATTACAATATCGGCATTGCTGAAATCAGAGCCAATATTGGACCGACAGTTACGCTTTATGAAATTGTGCCTGCTCCCGGTGTTAAGATTTCTAAGATTAAAAACCTTGAAGATGACATTGCTTTAAGTCTTGCAGCACTTGGTATCCGTATCATTGCGCCAATACCGGGCAGAGGAACTATTGGTATTGAAGTGCCAAATAAAAAGCCTGAAATGGTGCCAATGAAACAGGTAATTATGAGCAAGAAATTTCAGGAATGTACTTTTGAACTTCCTGTAATTTTAGGTAAAACTATCAGCAATGAAATATACATTACCGACCTTGCTAAAATGCCACACTTGCTTTGTGCAGGTGCTACCGGTCAGGGAAAATCTGTTGGTTTGAATACAATTATCTGTTCGCTTCTTTATAAAAAACATCCTTCAGAATTGAAGTTTGTAATGGTAGATCCGAAGAAAGTAGAGTTGACACTTTACAACAAAATTGAAAGACATTATCTTGCCAAATTACCGGGAGATGGCGATGCAATTATTACTGATACCAAGCTTGTTACGAATACGCTTAATTCGCTGTGTATGGAAATGGATGAGCGCTACGAATTGTTAAAATCTGCAGGCAAAAGGAACATTATAGAGTACAATCAGAAATTTAAAGAACGTAAATTATTGCCTACTGAAGGTCACAGATTCCTTCCTTATATTGTAGTTGTGATAGACGAGGTTGCCGATTTAATTATGACAGCCGGCAGAGAGGTTGAAACACCGATAGCCCGACTGGCACAGCTTGCAAGGGCAGTTGGTATTCACGTTATCCTGGCAACGCAAAGACCATCGGTTAATATTATTACAGGAACTATTAAAGCGAATTTCCCAGCGAGACTTGCATTCAGAGTTACTTCTAAAATCGACAGTCGTACTATTTTAGATAGCAATGGCGCAGACCAGTTGATTGGAAAAGGTGACATGCTTTTCAGCACAGGCAACGACCTTATCAGGTTGCAATGTCCTTTTGTTGATACTCCGGAAGTTGAGCGAATTACAGAATTTATTGGCAATCAAAGAGGATACAGTTCAGCATTAATATTACCTGATTTCAGGGGTGATGATGAAGGTGGCCGCGATGATGATTTTGACAACAGCGAACGCGATGCGATGTTTGAGGATGCAGCACGCCTGGTTGTAATGACACAGCAAGGTTCAACATCATTGATACAACGCAAACTTAAGTTAGGCTACAACCGCGCAGGCAGATTGATAGATCAGTTGGAGCAGGCAGGTATTGTAGGCAAGTTTGAAGGGGCTAAAGCCAGACAGGTTCTTATTCCTGATGAAGCTTCATTAAATATCTTTTTGGATGGTTTGAATAGTAGGGGTAAATAACTGCTCATTTCAAATGGGGAAGAATGAAGCTTTACAAATGTATTGACTCTATTACTGTAGGCGAAATTTTGCTTTAAGATTAATAAAATTTCTTAAATTTATTTGAGCTTAAAAAATTCATATAAGGTCAAATAAAAATATTTAATCTAAAATAAAAAAGAGAACCCTTAATGAGTTCTCTTTAAATCTTTTACTTGATTACGTTTCCACGAAAGAAAGAGGCTTTATCAAGTCTATATGATGCTAATATAAAATTAATTTCTGATATTGCAAAATATGAAACTAGAACAAAGAAATAAATATTTATCGAGACCTAGATAAAATAGATACTTAACAGCAACAAATAATAATAAAAACAGAGCAAATAGACTATATAATGCAAACATTCGATTGGCTCAGGCATTTCATCCGATTTTAAGTCAATTTGAAGTTGTATTAAGAAACAGCCTTAATATTATATTAACAGCACATTTTACTGATCCTGATTGGATCATTACACAAAAAAACGAGTTTATGAAAGATAACTCACTTAGAAATTCGCATTATTTTTTAAGAACTTGCATTCAAAAATCTGAAACAAAATTAACACGAAGAGGCATTCCCATAACAAATGGCAAAATCATATCCGATCAAACATTTGGATTTTGGTTAGCTTTTTTCCTTTCACACCATTATTCATTAGTTAGTGGACAGCCTATTCATATCTTCGCAAATAAACCCACATTGGAAAACAGAGCAAGTATTTACGATAAATTAGATGAAATAAAAAACTTTAGAAACAGAGTAAATCACTGTGAACCTATATATTTTACTTGTCACAATATTGATTGTTCTTACGCTTTAGATATTAGAGCCCGACTATATGAATTAGTAAGATGGATTGATCCAAATCTTGTCCCATTCTTTGAGAGTATTGATAACATACCAAGTAAAACAAGACAAATTATGAA
>JACMRS010000039.1 GCA_014376345.1 Bacteroidia bacterium
TGCAGTTGGTGTTGGCGCAAAATATGACAGCGGCTTTGTTAAAGCAAATTTTTATGCAGATACTCTAGTTTGCAATTCAGCATCAACAGTGAAGTTTACCAACTTAAGTACCAACAGCAAAAAAGCTTACTGGACTTTTGGAGACAGTAAAAAAGATTCAACCTACAATGCTACACACGTTTATCCGGGTTATGGCAGTTATACTGTTAAATTAAAAGCAATCAGCTGCTTTAAAAATATATCAGATTCAATTACTAAAACAGCCTACGTTCGTATTGATTCGATGCATGATATTTGTAATTCAACACTCATGCCTGCAAATAAAATTGACACGGTAAATAAATGTCAGGGTTTTGTTTACGATCGCGGTGGCGAAGGTTATTATTACAATCTTGAAACAGGTACCCTCGTTATTTCACCAACCAATGCAGACAGTATCAGTGTGTGGTTTAAGGTATTTGATTATGAAGCGGGGTATGATTTTCTTTCCCTTTATAACGGACCAAATACAGGCAGTCCGTTAATTGGAACTTATACCGGAACTTCCCTCCCGAAAGGCGGACTCAGGATTGTTGCAACAAGCGGCAAACTAACTATTAAGCATACTTCTGATCAGATGGTGACAGGTCAGGGATTTAAATTTTATTTCACAGCTCACAGAAAACTTCCTAAAATAAAAGCATTTAAAGATACCAGTATTTGTTACGGCACTTCAGCCAAAATCACAGCCGTTTTATCACAAGGTGTTTCTCCTGATATCACCTATACCTGGGATAAAGGACTGGGAACGGGAAATATAAAAACAGTTCAACCAATTGTAGACACAAAATACAGAGTAATTGCTTTTGATCAATGTTTAAAAGTGAGAGATACAGCCTTTATTACTGTTAAAGTCAGAAAACCTTTAAAAATAAAAGTACCGAGAGATACTACATTTTGTTATGGAATAAAATACAATCTGATTGCAAAAGGAACAGGTGGAGATTCTTTGAAATATGCTTTTAAATGGTCGGATGGCAATTTAAAAGACACTAATAAAATTACAACTTCAGTAACTACAAAATACAGGATAATATTATCAGATGGTTGTACAGTTAAAAGTGACACCGGTTATGTAAATATTAAAGTGTTGAAAGCACTTACTGTTAAAGCAACCGGTGGTGACAGTATTTGTAAAGGAAGTCAGATAAAATTATTTGCAACACCTAAAGGTGGTGATTCCAGTAAATACAATTTTTTCTGGACACTCGGTGCACCACCAACGGACACAGTGCGAATAAATCCATTATTTTCAGGATGGTATAAAATTACACTTAGCGACAACTGCTCTGCCAAGCCTGCAAACGATTCAACTTATGTTACAATCTTCAGTCCGCTGGCATTAACATTAACTCCAAAAGACACAACTATTTGTTACGGAACAGGTTTAAACATTTCAGCAAAAATAAAAGGAGGGGATAAGAAAACATATAAATTCGGATGGGTACCTGGAGTTCCTCAGTCATATAATGATTTTGTAATGCCTGCAAAAACTACTTATTATAGATTTACAGCAACAGACAAATGCAATGTTCCGGTAAAAGATTCTATTCATATTGTTGTCAGAAAGCCTGTTAAAATAACTCTCACAAAAGACACTACAATTTGTTTTGGAAGAGATGTAATTCTTAATGTTTCAGCAACTGGTGGAGACAGTACTAAATATGTTTTCAGATGGGATAATGGTTTGCCTAATGGCCCCTCAAACAAAGTAATGCCTAATTCAAGTACTTTTTACAGAGCTTCTGTATATGATGGCTGCTCAGCATTTGGCGACTCATCGCAAGTTATTGTTTATGTATTGAATCCAATATCAGTATCATTGAGCAATGATACAACTATTTGCAGTAATGGAGCAGCAAGAATTATAGCCACAACCAGTGGCGGAAATGTGAA
>JACMRS010000004.1 GCA_014376345.1 Bacteroidia bacterium
AATTAAAGATTAAAAATTAAAGATTAATGCTGGTTGCCGTTTCCGCTTGTTGGGAAAGCACCCAAATCAATACTTGGTGGCGTTACTGTCGCTTTCAAAAAGCTATTGGTAACAGCAGCTGTTGCATTAATTGGTGAAAAGTTTGTGTAACCGGCACCAATTGCAGGAGAACCTGAACTTAAGTGGAAATTATAATTTCCTATAAAGTTAAATAAACTAACAACTCCTGAAACCGGTAATGGATAATTAGTAAATTTAGGATTGTTCTGACCAACTAAAGTTGGTGCATTGTAAATCTGACCTAAAGTATATGAATTTGGAAATCCAGGATAAAAATTAACCGGATTTGGAATGTCATGTGAATTAGGACGAGTAATGTGAGTTGGAGGGTAAAAACTGTTTACAATACGTACCGAATCTCCATAACTTAAATTGTAACCATAACGGCAATTTGCAGTATCAGCTAATGGATTTTCAAGAATTCTCAATCCTGTTTTGCAATTCACAAAAATATTGTTGTATGCATAACCTCTTGCTCCCTGCTCATAATTCACGTTAGCTCCACGGTCAGGATCTACACTTCTGTATCCACCTGAAATATACGTGTTGTTATACATATTTATCTGAGTTTGTACAGTTCCGTAAGTTCCTTTATTAGAAGCCTTGGTTCCGCCTTTAGCAGTTCCTACAATAAGATTGTAAGCCATATCACCAATAGTAGAATTTTTAACATTGAAACAATCGCCGTCATTGTATGCGATTTTTTCTATATTATTTCTCATAATGTGAACCTTACCACCATTCGCTCTGATAACATCCGTAGTAGTACCATATACCCAGTTGTCTTCAAATATTAAAAATCCATCAGGATTCTGAAAAAATATTAAAAACAAATCTTTTCCTGAAGTGTAACCATCCGGAGGATTAGAAGCACTTGCTGTACCACCACCAAAATCAAGATGCGTAAATTTAATGTCTACTAAAGTTGTAGTTTTTTCACACTGAATACCACCCCATAATTTACCTGTAGGCTTTAATCCCGGATCAGAATTAGGATCCTGAAGTGAATTAATTTTATAGTTTGAAGGATTTTTGTAAGCATCAACTCCTGTAATCCAATTTGGATTGTCTTTGGTTCCTAATGATACAAAAGAACCTTTTACAATTAACTGCGCTTTAGGATTTAATGACAACAACTTAACACCACTTTGCATTACAAGTGTATCACCTGCATTGATAACTACCTGGTCATAAAAATAATACGTTTTACCGGATTCCATTGTGCCTTTAACACTGCCCTTCAGTGTATCACTTGCAATGGTCTGGCCTGCTTGAAACTGAGGACTTGAAATCTCAGCTGTTTTTTCATTGTCTTTTTTACAAGAAGCAATAAACATGGCTACTCCAATTGAAGCCACCATTAAAATTTGAACTTTTTTCATTTGTTTATTTATATTTATATTGTTTTAAATTTTAAATCTTAATCCTACGGTATAATTCTGACCGTAATAATCTTTCTGAACAGTAATTTTAGTATCACTATTCTGATCAGTTAAAGCAAACTTTCCTGTTTTGTAAATATTGGGTTGAAGAATTTCTACTATTACAGGTGTGTTCAATAAATTACTGACTTTACAATAAAAAGTAAAATACTTGTTTACTTTCTTCTCAATCGAAAAATCCATTATCGTCATAGCTCTTTGCCAGTAATCCAGATCTTTATAAGGTGATAAATAAGTTATTTTTTTGCCTGTATAAACACCTGCAATCTGCATTTCTAATCCTAAGTCTGAATTTTTATACAAAAAAGAAAGATTGGCAATATGCGGCGACTGGCCCTGCAATGGTCTTACCTGACTGGTTTGTTCTGCGATAAAAGATTCGTTGTAAAATAATTTTGAAGTTTTAATGCGTGAATAGGTGTAAGTGTAATTTCCTGAAATACCATATTTGCCAAAATATTTAATGAAAGACAATTCTAATCCCAAATTAGTTGCCGTTCCAAAATTAAAGGGCATTAAAGTAGCACTGGATGTACCGGTAAAAGAAACACCGGTTTCAATAGGATTGTAAATTGTTTTATAAAATCCACCTAGTAATAATTGATCCTGACCTTTTGCAAAATATTCATACCTGATATCGTAATTGTCTGAAGTTGTATGCTTCAATTTAGGATTGCCACTAAGACTGAAATTATCATCATTCACTTTAAAAGGAACATATTCAAAAAAGCCAGGTCTGTTAATTGCGTTGAAATAAGAGAATCTCAAATTTTCTTTTTTACTTAATTTATATTTAACCTGAAGACTTGGTAAAAAATCAGAATATGGAATATATCCTTTCACACCATATACAAGCTTCGGATCCTGAACAGTGGTCCATGTCTGTGTAGTATTTTCAACTCTGACTCCACCTAAAATTTCCATATTTTTTCTGAGTTCAATTTTAAACTGTAGATAGTAAGCTGTTATCAATTCAGTTGCTTTGTATGTCAACGGATTTACCTCATTTCCCTGAGCTGCTGAAGTTCCATTAAACTGAAATTTATCTGCTGTTAAATGACCGTCATATATTTCCGGCTGACCGGTTGAGGATGTTTTCGGAATCAGGTCCCATTCGTTATAATGATTATCTCTCACTTTACTTCTATACAACCCACCGGTAGAAATTGTTATTTCCTGCCTTAAAACTTTTAGTTTGTAATTAAAATTTAAATACGCAGCTAAATCTTTGTCAGAATTTCTTGTCCATATTCTGTAAAAAGGAATATTTAAAACCGGTGGAGTAGAAGTATGTTTTCCATCAATATCATAGCCTACTACTTCCACTGTCTGATACTCTGACCAATCCGGTGTAGTACTTTTTGCAATTGAATACACCCCTGACCAATCCATTTTCAAATGCCTGATTAATTTATGAGTTCCTTGTAAGGTGGCATTAATTATATTTTGATCCTGCATTCTTGAACGGTAAAGTGTGTATGTGTTGCCTGTACCTGATCCTGATCTGCCAATAGATAAACTGGTATCAATTGTATGACGGTATTGGGTTTCATTCAGTTTCATATCCATCAAAAACAAGCTTATGCTATGTTTCTTATTAAACTGATAATCAATTTTTGTTTGCAATCCCAGGCGACTTTGTTGCACATTATACTCCCTTATGAAAATATCATTAAATGAAGGAATATTGCCGGGCTGAGGTTGATTTTCCGGTTGAAACCATATAGAGTTAGAACCCCTGTGAAGATTTTGATAACTTCCTGCAAAAATAACACCCAGTTTTTTATTCTTTAAAAAGCGGTTTCCAATTGAAAATCCAAGTATTCCATTTAATGCAAGTGACTTTGTTTTGTAATCGAAATTTTTATAAGTAAAATCATTTGGAGTAGCAATATATCCCGGTCCGTTTATATCTGAAGGTGAATTATAATTTACAACACTCCTGTCAAAATTAGTATAGCCTCTATTGGATAATAACTGACTAAATCCACTGCCAATATTTGCTGTGATTGTTAATTTATCAGGCGCATTTTTCATTATCAGATTCATTGCACCACCAATTGCATCGCCTTCCATGCTTGGTGTTAAAGATTTAATCACTTCCAGTCGCTCTAATAAATCTGCAGGAAACATATCCATTGGCACGTAACGGTATTTATTATCAGGACTTGGAATTTTAATGCCGTTAATAAGCGTGTAATTATACCTCTGATCCATTCCTCTGATGATGGCATATCTTGCATCGCCGGTACTTGTTCTTTCTAAAGAAACACCTGATACCCTTTGCAAAACTCCGGCTGTTGTAATATCCGGTAACAACTGAATGGTTTTGGCAGACATTATATTAACGATGCTGCCTGCATGTTTTTCAGCCTTTCTCGCACTTTCATCAGACTCCTTATCAATATGCGCTCTAAAATTGACGCCTTCAATTTGATTGACAATATTTGGCATTAAAAAAAAATCTGCTTTATAGGTGGTATCCAGATTTGAAATCTGAATTGAATATTCCTTCATAGAATATTCTGAACTTCCTGCTTTTAATATATAGTTGCCTGCAGGTATATTTTTAATAGAATAAGAACCATCAAATCCTGAAATTGTTTTAAATTTTGTACCAACAATTGAAATTTTAATTTCTACTAAAGGTTCATTTGAAATAGAGTCACTTACAACACCTTTAATAGTTGCACCCTGTAATGAGCCTGATGCAAATACAATTAATAATACTATTACTTTTAAGATTCTATTTAAAAGATTCATCCTTGAAAATATCTGCGAAATTAAAGGCAATATATTTATCAAATCAGGTTGACAACAATCATGATAAAAACTTAATAATAAAGAACAATACAGACAATTTGTTAATATTGAATTAGTATTAAAATGATTAAAAATTAAACAGACAACAGTGTCAGATACTTTAAACTTAATACCACAGCCAAATAACAAAATATCATTGAATCAAATAAAACATACCTAAGAAATAATATTTTTAAAAATGATTGTTAATATAAACTTAAGAACATCAATTTAATAGTTACAGATAATACAGTTGCAGAATCCATAAGTGTTAAAATAAACTTAACATAAACACAATTTATGCCTGATATACACTAAATTTAAATACCCTTCATTTGCAATTCATGCAATACACATTTAAAATTTATAAAGTTACCTTTTGGCTTTTTATTATTATAAGTAATATCAGTTTAGCAAATGCTCAAAAAGGATGTATTGATTCAGAAGCAACAAATTATAATTCACAGGCAAAATTTAATGATGGTTCCTGCATTTATCCTGTTACACAAAAAAATCCGGCTTTAATTGCTAAGTTAAATGCGGTAATAACTGAATCTTCAGGTTTGGTTTTAACAGATAATATACTGTGGACCCACAATGACAGCGGCAATCCTTCTTCAATTTACAATATTGACACTGTAGACGGGCATACCATTCAAACAGTTATAATAGATAATTATCCAAACAATGATTGGGAAGATATAACTGCAGACAGTAACTATATTTACATTGGAGATCATGGAAATAATAATGGCACGCGAACCAATTTAAAAATATTGAAGATACCAAAATCAGCTATTTCAAATTCACAAACAGTGCATGTAAATGCAGAAGCCATTTCATTTTCTTATTCAGATCAGACAAGCTTTGTTTCTTCAAGCAACCATAATTTTGATTGTGAAGCCTTAATATCAATTAAAGACTCTCTTTATATCTTTACTAAAGATCACGGCGACCTGAAAACCAAAGTGTATAAAGTTTCTAAAAATCCAGGGCAATATACTTTAACTGCTTATACCGCTTTTAATGTCAATGGTTTAATTACAAGCGCCGATTATCAGCCTGATACCAAAGAATTAATTCTGATAGGTTATAAGAATGGCCACACTTATCCATTTCTATGGTACTTTAATGATTTCAAAAACGATTCTTTCTTTAGCGGCAACAAAAGAAGAATTGAAATTGGAAACTCCAGCGATTGGCAAACAGAAGGTATTGCATGGAGTGGCACTGACCGTATTTTAATTTCATGCGAAACCTCAGGTGCTAATCCAGCTTCAATTTATAACAGCAATAAATCATTCAATCAATTGTCTGTTAAAAATATTTTTAAGCAAAATGACATAAATATTTATCCCAATCCGGCTAATCAAAACATCGAAATTGAAAATTTAGCACAAGAGTGGAATTATAGTATCTGCAATTTAAATGGCGTTATTATGATAACAGGAACTATCAATCCTGATAGCCGGGTTATTGATATTAAGAATTTTGATTCAGGAATTTATTTGATAACTTTAAGTACAAACACAGGAGAAAGCCAGACAATAAAGTTTGAGAAAATCTAATTCACTATAATACTGTTTCAAAATAACATTTTTGCAAATTATTAAAAGTTTCAAACTATTAATATTGTGTGTAATTATCTAAAACAACTTTAAACTCATTCCACTACCAAAACTACAAAAGTATTGGGCTTAATACTGCGTTTAGGATTTGGGTTATCTTCACTTGCAGGCGGAGTTTCACCAAACTCAGCAGTCGGTAAAAATAACCTGTGAGATTTTTTATCCAACGCGATTGTTTTTGCACCTTTCTGCGTAATGATTGTTTGAATAACCTGAAATGAATCTGCATTGACTTCCTTCATCACTGTCATTGTTCCATCATCACCATTTGAGGTGTAAATCAACTTTCTTTCCTCATCAAATTCCACACCATCGCAACCATCTCCTATTGGAATTGTTTTTATTACTTTACCATTTTCTGCATTCAAAACAACCATTAATTTATTTGAGCAAACAGAAAATAAACGTTTATTAATATGGTCGTAACTTAATCCTGTAGGTTCTTCCCCCGGCGCAATAGACCATTCATGTTTAATTGTTAAAGTGATAGCATCGATGACCACAATCATATTTTTATCTTCAATATTTACAAAAACAGAACCGAGATTATCATTGGTACAAAGTTCAGGCTTACCCGGAAGCGGAATGGTTGAAATTACTTTGTTGGTTTTGGCATCAATTACATTTACATCATTACTTTTTCCATTAAAAACAAATACCTTCTTTGAAAAAGCATCATACAAAATAGCATCAGGATTAATACCAGGAATTTTAACTGTTTCAATAAGTTGAAAAGTTTCCGAATTGAAAACAGTCACAGAGGTGTCTTTGCCATTACTTGTAAATCCTTTTTTCAAATCGGAGGCAATTGTAATTCCATGCACACCCAGTGTATTTGGTATTGTAGCTATAGATTTATTGGTTTTCAGATCAACCACATTTACTTCAGTACCATGAGAAAGATAGAGTCGGCCATACATTTCATCCACTGTCAACAAGTCGAATCGACCATCTCGTGA
>JACMRS010000040.1 GCA_014376345.1 Bacteroidia bacterium
CAAGCTAATCAGAGCTGAAAAAGAAAAACAGATTCTTGATAAAAATAAAGAAGAAAACAAAGCTTTTATTTCAGGAAACTTACCTGGACAGCCTGGTGCCATTGCAGGAAGCAGTACCTTCCCTTTTTATAATCAGGCTGCCCGGAATAAAGGTTATTCCGATTTCTTAAGAATCTGGGGAAGCCGTTCATTGAAAGACAACTGGGCTTTCAGCAGACTTCAAACTATTGGAAACACAGAACCTTCAAAAGATCCTGACAATTCAAAGGATCCTGATTCTTCTAAAGTTGCTGAAAATACTTTAATGCTGAATGCTCCCGAAGAACGCAAGAAATATTACGAATTTATACCTGTAACTAAAGCGCAGAAAGACAAGGCGAGATACAGTATGTGGGAATCGTATATTATGGCTGCAAATATTTATTATCAGCAGCTAAACGAACCGGAAAAAGCCATGAAACTTCTTCAGGAACTACTTTCAAAGTATCCGGGGAATAGCTTTGAGGCCAATGCCTGGTATCTTCTTGCAAAAATTAATAAAGACAAAGGCAACATGGCGAAATGGAGTGAATACAAAGATCTGATTGAAAAAAATTATCCTGACAGCCCAT
This sequence comes from Bacteroidia bacterium, assembly GCA_014376345.1. GTDB lineage: Bacteria > Bacteroidota > Bacteroidia > NS11-12g > UBA955 > JACMRS01. The sequence goes on from JACMRS010000040.1 coordinate 612, forward strand.
TTTTAAGTATCCTGAACAACACCCTTGAAAAACAACCTGATAAACCTAAAGTTGAGGAAAATACAAGTGATAAAATTGTTGAAGCCAACTATAGAAAAATGCTTGAAGCCTATCAGAATAAACAATTTGAACAGGCACGTATTATTAAAGCTGAAAATGACAAAACTAATGCCGGCAGTGCACTACAAAGCAGGTTTGATTTGTTGGATGCTCTTATGACTGGGGAAGAAGGTGATTACGAAGCTTACAAATCAAAACTTCAGGCAATTATTGATAATTATCCTGATTCTGAAGTATCTGAAACTGCTAAAAACTATCTTTATGCTTTGAATAAAAAGCTTAATGTTAATTCTGAAGATGGTAATAGCCAACAATCTCTTTACCAGTATCAGAGTGATGCTAAATTATTTTATTTTCTTGCAATTCCAAATTCTCCCGACGGCGATAAAATCAAATCAAACATTCTACAGTATAATTCTACTTATAACAGCAATGACAATCTTCAGCTTACCTCTACTTTTCTTGATGACAAAACCCAGATGATCATTGTCAACAATTTTGCAGATCCTGCAGCGGCAATCCATTATTTAAAAGGAATAGCGACCGAACGCAGCATTCTTCAAAACACTTCAATTTCACCTGAAAAAGGCACGCATGCAGTTATTTCTCAGGAAAATTTCACAAAGCTGTTGTCTGATAAAAAACTAGACGACTACCTTCAGTTTTACAGTAAGAATTACAAAATATAATATGTCTAAGGAAAATAATTCAAGTCCGTTTTTAAGAAAATTCTGGAAATTTTTCATTGCTTTTATCATCGCCATACCTGTATTTTTTACGTTGGTAAGTTTTGGTATTTTAGGACACATGCCAGACATTCAGGAACTTGAGAATCCTAAAAGTGCGCTTGCAAGCGACCTGATAAGTGAAGATGGCGTTTTACTTGGCCAGTATTACATTCAGAAGCGTTCTAATGTGCCTTATTCTGAAATTAATGTCAGTGTGTATGATGCATTAATTTCTACAGAAGACCGCAGATTTTACGACCATTCAGGAATAGATCTGAGAGGATTATTAAGAGCAGTTGCAGGAATGGGGAAAGATGGAGGAGCAAGTACGATTACACAACAGCTTGCCAGAAATCTTTTTCATGAAGAAAGGCCTAAACATAAAATTACCCGTGTTATCCAGAAATTTAAAGAATGGGTAATAGCAATTCAACTTGAAAGACGTTACACCAAAGATGAGATTATTGCAATGTATCTTAATACAGTTCAGTTTTCAGGGTCATCTTATGGAATTAAATCTGCATCAAACCAGTTTTTTGCAAAAAAACCGG
>JACMRS010000041.1 GCA_014376345.1 Bacteroidia bacterium
GCTTGTAGATTTCCCTTATGTTTTAAGACTGAGCCACAGCGGATCAACTCAGTTTTACACCCAGCAGCAAAACACCCTAAACCGCACTGCCCGCTACAGTATGACTGCTGTTGAGCTCAGGAAAAAAGAGGTGATGTTAAAGTATCTAAAAGCTTATTTGCAGGTTTATAATAACAGGTTGTTGGATAATAAGTTTTATTGAGGGGGGGGGTGAATTACAAATTGGTCGGGAAAACAAAGGACTTTTAAGACTATCCAAGGACAAAAATTTTTGTTTTAATTGTCGCTAGAGTCCTTAGAGCAAGAATTAACCAAAAAACAAAGGACTTTAAAGACTATCCAGGGAAAAAATTATTGTTTTAATTGTCGTTAGAGTCATTAAAACAAAGGACTTTAAAGACTTTCTAGGGACAAAAATTATTGTCTTAATTAAAAAGCAGTAAAAATTTAAAATGAATTTAATGTAATTTTGTGATTCGTGAACTTACCTCATTTTCGCGGTTGTTCGATGTACCTCAAAAAATAAAAAATTAAACTATGGAAAACAAAAATAAACCAAAAGGCTTTATCCCCGTACATGGAGGTTACCGAAACCTGATTACCTATCAAAAGTCGGAGATAATTTATGATGGTACGGTATATTTTACTGAAAAATATTTTAAAAAATATGACAGGACTATAGATCAGATGGTTCAGGCTGCCAGAAGCGGTAAACAAAATATTGCAGAAGCAAGTATGGCATCCGCAACATCAAAAGAAACAGAAATAAAATTAACTAATGTAGCACGTGCAAGCTTAGAAGAACTTTTGATTGATTATGAAGATTATTTAAGAACAAAAAAATTGATGATGTGGGAAATAGACAGCAAGTTAACAGCACGATTTCGCGAGCTGAATAAAATACCTGATGCTAACTATGAAATTTTTCGCAAGGCAATTGAAAATGCAAACCCTGAAATATCAGCCAATTCTATGATAGGTTTAATAAAAGTGACAACTTATTTGCTAAGCAAACAATTAAAAGCTTTGGAAATAGCTTTTATTAACGAAGGTGGTCTCAAGGAGCGAATGTTAAAAGCAAGAATTAACCAAAAAAACAAAGGAATTTAAAAATTTCTCAGGGTAAAAAATTATTGATTTAATTGTCGACAAACCAAATAAAAAAACAAAGGACTTTAAAGACTAACAAAGAACAAAAATTATTAGCTTAATTGTTGACAAAGCACTTAAAAAATCAAAGGACTTTAAAGACTTTTTAAAGACAAAAATTATTGTCATAATTGTCCTTAGATTCTTTAAAAAAAAGGACTTTAAAGACTATCCAAGGATAAAAATTATTGTCTTAATTGTCGCCAAAGTACTTAAAACAATCGTTAAATTTTTTTAGAAAAACCCTAGCTAACACTCTCCTAAAAATCCAATCCCATTGAAAATAATTGTTGGCTTTTGCCAAACTTACTTTCCAACAATCCCCAAGCCTGATCAAACTTTACGTAATAACCAAGTATCCTCGATCTTACTCCAAAGCCCATACCGGCTAAAAAAGGGTTTCTCTGACTAATGACAGTTGCCGTGTATGAAGGCTGGTCGATTATCCTGGTGTTAAACGGGTTTCCAATATCGTAAGGCGATTTGCCCACCCAAGCGGTTCCCAAATCCAGGAATGGCGCCACCATCAGGTTTCTGAAGAACAGTGCTTTAATGGGCTTCTGATATAGGTAAGAGATAATAGGAATACGTAGCTCTGTGCTGAACATTACATAGCTGTTGCCGTTGCGCGCGTTTCTTGCAAACCCTCTTAAAGGTGCAATGGTTTGGAACACATAATCATTTCCTTTAAGCAAAGGAATATCCTTATTAAAGTCCGGGGTTAGCCAGTTTTCCACTCCGCCTAAATAATAAGCTGTTTTCTGTGCTCCGGGAGACGTGTTAAACGTAAACCGGTTGGCCAAAATAATCTGCCTGTGAACCCTTTGATAGTTTCTAATATCAACCCCCAGATTAATTACTGAAGCTGTCTTTTGAAAACCATTGTAATATTCTCCAAAGATCTTAAACCTCAGTCCCTGAAATAAATTCAATCCTTTCGAAATGGTATTATCATAAATATAGGCTGCCTGAATGCCGCCGTAAACATTTCCAAAATCGGGTGCATTTAAAGTACCGGAATCAACTGTGGTTATTACATATTTATCCTGTCTTGCAAATACGCCTGCCTGAATTCTCGAACGTTCATTAAAAGGAAAACTAAAAGTATAAGACCCCTGTGATGTAATCATTCGCGAAACATAAGACTCTTTGTCAATTAACCTTGTTTTGCGAAACACATTCAACTCTTTGTCAACTCTTCGTTTTCTATTTGTATAATTAAAAAAGTATTCGCTGTAATTAAATGCCAGAGGCACTCTGGCGCCAATTTCAATAGTATGGTTCTTAAGAAGGTCGCTGATACTTGTTTTTAAAAGTGGGGTAAAAAAAGGTTGGTTAAAAACAGTTTCATCAACAGGTCCGTTCATAAAATAATAATTATTCAAAATACTGTTGTCGAGCTGAGTCAGAAAATAATCTACACTAAACTGATTGCTATAAGGTAACGCATCAACATCAGGATTGTTAATATTTTCTGTCAAAACCGGTTCATCTTCCTCTACTTCAGGTGTTTCAGGAAAACCTGTTTGAAAGCCATATTTTTTTGGCAAAACAACTACCACTGTATCCTTTATATGCGTAATAATTGTATCAGTTTGAGAATTGCTGCTGTCTTTTGAAATTATATTCATTTTTTTAACTGCCAGCATGCTTATTGATTGTCTGTAGGCAGTTTCATTATAAATCTTAGAAATAGAAGCATCAGCCACAGGATCGCTTGTTAATTCTGAAATGTAAACGCCATACCTGCCATTACTTACAACTAAATCTGCCACCAAACCTGCACTTACAGAAATATCATGATAAATAATGCTGCGTTTGTAATTAGTTAGCGGTACAATGCCATCAGAACCAGCATTAATGTTATAATTATAAGCAACTGCATAGCTATTAACCACACCATTTTTATCACTTAAAAAAGTATAATATCCGTTACCCATATCTATTGGCTGAAAATAATTAACCAAAGACTGACCCGGTGTTAAAGGTTTAGTCATTTTGGTTTTAATATCATAAATATAAATATTGGTAGTAGGGTTTTTTACAAAAAGCGGATCGTCGTCTACAGCATCTACAGGTTTGTTAGAAGTAAATAAAATGCCATCATTTTTTTCGGTATATCTTGGATCCAGGTTGTCGTAAATATCATTCGTCAGTCTTACATATTCTTTTGAAGAAATATCATAAGTAAACAAGTCGGTTCTGCCATTTTTAGCTGCAGAAAAAAGAATGCTGCTGCCATCGCTGTTGTATGAAAACTCTTTTACCCAGTCGAATTCTTCAAGTGGAATCTTCTTCTTTAACTTCCCTTTCAGGTCATATTCTTCAATAATATTTTTACCTTTATTATTGGCAAGCACTGCAAGCTTTTTACCTTTTGTGTCCCATGCTAAAATTGGAAAACTGTAATCGATAGTCTGATTGAGCGTTTTATAACCACCTTTTTTAAGTCTCATCAACGTTTTAAGACGAATATTATAAATCCAGATACTGTACAGACCTTTTACATTGGTAACAATTGCAAGCTGGTTGCCATCAGGACTGATTTTAAACTGTGTGTGCCTGAATTTACTGATACGGGCAGGTGCATTTTCAGAACCCCGGGGATCTGAAAAGAAATTCTCATCTTTCTCAAACTTCTTTTTGTAATAATCTTCGCAATTATTGAAAAGAGTATTAATATCCAATGCCGTATAATAATTAATGGCCGATTCTACATTTCTCGTAAATCTGGTATAAAATACAATGTCAGACACAGAACCTTTTCCATAACGCTCCTCTATAAAGCGCCAGATTGCATGTCCTGCAAGCACCACATCTTCATCTTCAAGACTTGTAAAAGCCTTTAAACGTTTGGTTTGATAAGCATCTTTCAGAAGGTTGTCATTTTCAACACTCCAGTTTTCAGACAAGTAAGATACCAGCCCTTTATAATACCAGTTTGGCAAATTCAGCAGTGCCGCAGTTCTCACTCTTTCTTGTATATTTCCCCCAAAAATCTTTTCATTTATCAGCACTTCAGCCAAAGCTTTACGCACTTGTTTTTCAAGATCTATATGGCTTCCATTAAAATAAACTGTTGCAGTGTTATTAAAAATATAAGTATAACCACCGGCATTAAACTGCGGATTTGTAAGTCCGATATTACTTTGTCTGTATGCCGAAAGGTTGTGAAATACTATAATTTTAATACCTCCGCCAAGCCGATAATCCAGTGTGGTTTCCATGTCGGGCAAAACACTTTTAGCGTATTGTAACACATAATCACCAAGCTCACGACCCTCAGGCGTAAACATTACTTCTATTTCATCACTCGAAAAAGTCGAAAAATTCTGTTGCACATTCTGCACCCTATTCTGACCAAAATCAGTATAAACACCCTGAGCACCAACCTGAAAAACAGGAAACAGTACCAGGCACAGAAAACATATTTTCAAAAAGAAACGCAATTCGATTCAAAAATACGGAATAGAATTTTAATTATGGCAAGACAAAGGTGTCTTATTGTTTAAAAAATTAAGTCTTGAGAATAAATTGTAATAAATAAAAAAATTTGGGCGTAACCCCGGCCCTGATTTTTTTGCTTAATCTAAAAATTTGCTTGGGCCGGGGTCGGGCTTTCCCCTGCAACTCCTCCCCTGCGCACAGCCCATGCCGAGGGGTTTCCGGTACAATCCCTTACGCTGCTCGCTGAATTTTTAAAGTTCACACTAACTTTCAATTCCATTAATTCATCTGCCAATCTGAATCATACAAATAATAAAATTACTATTTTCGCAGTTATTCAAGTGCATGAAAAAATATCTTGCCATTCTCACATCAATCAGCTGCCTGATATTCTGCAGTCTTATTATTGATTCTAAAACACCACCGTCTAACAAAACTGAATTTGAAAAACTATCTAATTGCATTAATAACAAAAGCTTAAAAACTCCACTGCACCAACCTATCGCAGATATTAAAAAAAATTCTATAGCAACAATTTCTTACAAAACAAAAGCTAAAACATCACTTACTTATTGCAAAAACAACAGCTTGAATACTTCGTTTTGCCTTTTACAGGATCTTTCTAAACACTCCGGCAAGTTTCGTATTTATGTGTGGGACTTTAACAAAAACATGGCTACTGATTCTGGATTGGTAAGTCACGGTTGCGACGATTTGCCCTGGTCGGGTACAGACAGCAAAGATTCTGCAGTTTGCAGCAATGTCGATGGCAGCCATTGCTCAGCTTCCGGAAAATATAAAATCGGCAGCAGAGGTTATAGTCAATGGGGTATTAAGATAAATTATCTGCTTCATGGACTTGAAGCCAGCAACAAAAACGCTTTGAAACGCACCATTGTTCTACACTCATGGGATGCAGTGGGTGATGTTGAAATATATCCTGAAGGCACTCCCGAAGGCTGGGGTTGTCCTGCAGTTTCAGATGCATTTCTAACCAGAGTTGATGTGTTGCTGAAGAATACCCAAAAGCCTGTATTGCTTTGGGTATTTAATAATTAATTATTAAATTTTTTTACAAAAATCGGAATTCAGATATTCGTAATTAATATTTCGCAATTATCTGCCTAGTGGACACACTGCCGTGTGCCCCTACATTGAATTTAAAAATTCGTAATTATTTAACTTCCCAAAACACCTTCTAGAAGGTATCCCAATTCTTTGGGATTGATACACATTACAGGTACTCTTGCAGAATGGTTTACAATACGCTGGGCATAAGAACCTAGAAGGAATTCTGAAAAACCTTTTTCCTGCTGACTCATAATCATAATCAGATCAGCATCAATTTCATTGGCATAAGCCAGAGTATCTTCAGCAAAACTATCCTGATATTTTTCTTCATCCAATGCTCTTACAATGTATTTCACATCGTTACGACCTAAAATATCCTGAGCCTGATTAACTGCAGCAAAAGTTTTATTTCTCAACCATTCATTTGAACTGTTTTCAAATATCACATGAATAGTACTGTTGAATTTTTTTGCCACATGTACTGCCCATCTTACTTTCTGCCTGCTTTCAGGTGTAATATCAATCGGTAGTACAATATTTTCGTAACCTTTACCGATAGTTTTTTCTTTAACCACAACTACAGGAAGTGTTGCATAATTGATAACTTTAGAAGCATTGCTTCCAATGATAGATTGAAATCCTTCAGCACCATTGCTACCCATAATAATACTGTCATAATTGCCCTCTTCAGCAACTCTTACAATTGTTTTATGCGGTTTGCCAAATTCAATCAGTTTATTAATCACTACAGTACTGTTTGTTAATGATTTAACGCGGTCAATCATTCTGTCGAGTTTAATAGTAATAGCCTCGTTATAAAGGTCTTTATCTTTACTGCCGAATATACCACTCAAAAAGCCGCGTTCATCAACTATGTGAAGCAAAGTAATCTCATTGTGATAAATTTCTGCCACTTTTATGGCATGTCCAAGTGCATTTTCAGCAATTTCAGAAAAATCAGTAGGAACAAGAATGTTGTTGTTGTTTTTATTTAAGGATGTCATACAATAATTGTATATTTTGGTGCAAAGGTAGTAGAAATTTCAGATGTAATGAATTAAACCACAAAATGTATGTTATCTTTGAATTAACAAGATATTATATAATGTTTTACCTTAGCGAAATGAAATTGAGACTATTTATCATTATTTCCTGTAGTTTTACAGCTACAAATGCCCAGAATATTAAGAGTATCGGATTTAAAGGCGGTATAAACAGAAGTAATCAGGAATGGAATTACAATAACATTTCTGTTGACAGCAAATATCAGGCAAGAAATTTCGGGTCTTATTTTCTAAGTGCTGATTTTTTTGCGAAAAAATATTTAAGCGTTGTGGGAGATTTAGGCTATATCAGTAAAGGCAGAGCGCTAACAGTGCAAATAACTGATGATGTGGGGAACTATTTGGGATTCAGTAAATTTGTTGAAAGGTTTAGTTACCTGACTTTCAACCCACAGATAAAATTTCATTATGACATTCATAAATTCTCTCCTTATTTGTTTGGAGGACCACATGCAGATCTTTTCATCAAACATAAAGACCATATTTCTAACCTTTCAGACAATAAAACATATTACACAAATCCAAAAGGGAATGCAATAATACTTGGTATTACTTACGGTGTTGGATGTGAATACAGAGCAGGCAGATATGGTTTACAAATAGAAATACAAGATCATCATGATCTGACTCCTGTTTACAAAAATTCAAACCTTAGCATAACTGGCACTAATTATATAATTACTTTGGGTTTGAAGTATTTTCTTCATAAAATCTAAGGCTTCTGCAACAAATAATCATAATTGTGTAAACCCTCCTTTCTTTTTTGACGTATTTTTGCAAAAAACCATTTTAACAATGAAAAAATTTCTGAAAATAACCGGCATTACACTTCTCGTACTTATTATTTTTCTTGCAGCAGCACCTTTTCTTTTTAAAGGTAAAATTCTAAACCTGATTCGCACCGAAGCCAATAAAAACCTCAATGCTACAGTAAACTTTTCAGATGATATCAGTCTTGGTATTTTCAGGAGCTTCCCTAATTTAAGTCTTGGACTCAATAATGTATCGGTAGTAGGTAAAGACACTTTCAACGGAGACACACTGGTTTACCTTCCTGAGTTGAGAGCTACACTAAACCTGATGTCGGTGATTAAAGGCGACAAGATTGAGATTCGTTCTATTTACATGAAAGATCCAATAATCAATTTATTAGTTCTAAAAAACGGTAAAGCCAATTGGGATATTGCGAAAGCAGATTCTACCAAACCGGCCGATCCTGCAGATACTGCATCTAAATTTAAACTCGGACTTGAGAAACTTCAAATTGACAATGGCAACCTTGTTTATGACGATCAAAGTATGCCATTTTATACTGCACTCAGAAATTTCGATCACACCCTGAAAGGTGATTTTACTCAGGATGTTTTTCTTCTTGAAACAAAAACAGTGGCTCAGAAAATGACCATAGGCTATGGCGGTATCGAATATCTTCACAATGTTATGACTGATATAAAAGCTGACATTGACATGGACATGAAGAACATGAAATTCACTTTCCGTGACAATATTTTTATACTGAATCAACTCAATCTGGCTGCCGATGGTTTTCTGGATCTGAATGGCGATAACATGGATATGGATATGAAGTTTGCCGCTAAGAAAACAGAATTCAAAAACATTCTTTCACTCGTACCTGCTGTATTTACGAAAGATTACGACAAAGCAAAAATCAGCGGTAAAATGGCATTTGATGGTTTTGTAAAAGGCACTATGACAGAAACAACTATTCCCGGATTTGGCATAAACCTGATGGTTGAAAACGGATTTTTCCAATATCCCGATTTACCAAAATCTTTAAGTGATGTAAACCTGAAATTAAATGTAATAAATAAAGGCAATACTGTTGACAATACTGTGGTGGATCTTTCACGCTTTCATATGGTAATGGCCGGAGAGCCTTTTGATGCAAGGCTTCTTGTAAAAACACCTACCAGTAATATGTATTTAGACGGTGCTGTAAAAGGCAAAGTAATGCTGGATGAATTTCGCAACATGATGCCACTGGATGCAGGCACAAAACTGTCGGGATTAATTAATGCTGATGTTAACTTTAAGGGCTATATGAGTGCCATTGAAAAAGGTCAGTATGAAAATTTCAATGCCGCAGGAACACTTGGAATTAACGATTTAATTTATTCAGATCCTGTATCATTACCTCAGGGAATGAAGATTTCTGAAATGGCACTTAACTTCAATCCTGCTACAGTTAAAATGCCGGTACTTAAGGGTACAATCGGCATGTCTGATTTTGCTACAAACGGTGAGGTGAATAATATTTTCGGATACATGCTGAAAGACCAGACATTACAGGGAAACTTAAATTTGAATTCAAATTATTTTAACATCAATGAGTTTCTTTCAGATGATAAAGCAAAGGAAACACCTGCAGCTGCTGATACTGTAAAAATGCAAGCATTTGAAGTGCCGGCAAATATTGATTTTGTAATTAATACTGCGGTTAAAAAAATGATTTATGACAACCTGGTAATGAATGATTTTATGGGAAATGTTACTTTGAGAAACCAGCAACTTTTGTTGAACAATGTTGAAACTAATCTTTTGGGTGGCAACATTATAATGAATGGTGCTTATGATGCACGCAATCCTAAGTTCCCTTTCTCCGACCTTGACCTGAAAATCACTAAAATGGATATTGCAAAAACATTTGAATATTTTAATACTGTCAAAACATTATTGCCTATTGCACAATACACAACAGGATTATTGAGTGCAAATATTAATCTGTCAAATAACTACAATAATGACCTGAGTGTTGCATATCCAACTGTAAATGGTTTAATGGGAATAAGTATTGGCGATGCAGCAATCAATGATTTTAAGATATTGAATATAATTGCAGAAAAACTTAAAATGCCAAGACTAAAAAATCTGGCATTGAAAGATCTGAAATTCAGGTTACAACTTGATAAAGGAAAAGTAATTCTGGACAGCATGATTTTGCCTATGTGGCAAGGCGCAAAAGCGAAAATTACTGGTTACAGTTCACTTGATAAATCTATTAATTACATAGCTAAATTAACAATTCCAAGAAAAGACTTTGGAGCTGCCAATACTGCTCTTGAAGGATTATTTAGTCAGGCAAAAGCAAA
>JACMRS010000042.1 GCA_014376345.1 Bacteroidia bacterium
GGCACCCATGCCCATGAATAGGAATATGTTAGATAACATGTGATTGGAATTTATAAGGTGAAAAAAGGAGGGAAGATTTTTCCCTCCTTAATAGATATTTATTTTATAAATAAACCTGCTACTGCCAAAACCTGAGCCATTGTTAATGGTTCATCGAAAGCTTCGGTAAGATTTGCGTTAGAAATACCAGATAGTCCAGTGATATTAACACCTCCTTGAGTTAGATTCTCTTCACCATCATATACGGGTTGAGTCTCTACAGGCATGCCTGTAGACCTTTCGTTGTTTGAAATCCAACCTTTAAAACCTCTTAATCTTCTTATTGCCGATGCGTGTCTTGCTTCAACAGAATGGATTTGCAGAGCCGCAGTCAGAAAAGGATGACTTGGAGCTACGTTACCTGCTTGACCTTTATAAGCTCTTACACCTGTATCTTCAAAAGCTTGGGCAAGTGCTTTAAATACATTATAATCTGTAAATGCCGGAAATTTTCCTCCTGCAGTAAAATCATATATTTCTTTTTTGGAATCAGCTGGTACACTCAAGTTTTTTTCCAAGAACAAAACATGTTGCATTTCATGTTTGTAAATCTGATCAAAAATTGGTTTATCGGTTGAAGGTATCAAATTGGGAGCTGCAAGACCTAATTTATAAAATTCACGTTCTAAATATTCTAATCTCAATGCGAATGTCAATGCCTCAGATACTGAATCTGATGTTGCTGCTTTCACTATTTTTGGCATTGCGATCAATGCAAAAGGAATTGAAGTTAAAGCTGCTTTTAAACTAAAATCACCTGCTTTTTTGAAAAGGCCTCTTCTCATTGCAGGTTTAAGAAATTCTTCCTGATCAATTTTGTCTAATTGCAGGTCGTCTATTATTTTTATTAGGTTCATATTTTTAAAATTATGCTGTTGGTAAATTACTTCCGTTGATTTTTTCTACTATAAATGCTTGAGCTTGCGATAAAACAAAAGCTGGTGTGTAAGCAACATCCAATCCATCATTATTGGTATTTGAAGCAAACGAAGCCGACATTAACATATCCCTAATTGCAGCAGCATGCCTTGCTTCTACAGAAACAATTTTACCTGCTAACCCTAAGTAGGTCAAACCAGTTTTTTTAACATCAGCAGGGTCATCAACCTTTATTAATTGTCCAGCACCATTGTATGCGCCAACACCCAAATCTTCAAAAGTTCTTGCTACTTCTAAAATTTTGGTTCTACTGGTAAAATCTATTCCATCGAATTTGGGAGTAAGGCCTTGAATTGCACCTGATCCTAAAGCTGTTTTAAAAAATTCTCTGTGAGCTATTTCATGCGCCATGATATCTCTAATAAGTATTCTTTCATTTGCGTCTGAAAAAGCAGCTGAAAACTCTGCACTTGGAGTAGTGCCAGAAATGGAACCAGTTACAACACGAGTGTAAAAAGCAGCTTCAAGTTGTTCTAGTGCATATGCATAATTTAAGATTCCAGTGTTCCCACTCCCTAAATTAACTCCTGAATTGTCAGGCGCTGGTGGTAAAACCACTGCAGGTGTCGGTTCATCCTCTTTTTTCTTTTTGCAAGACATGATTAAAGCGGCTGCCACTGCGCCAACTCCGGCATTTCTCAGAAACGACCGACGGTCGACTCCGAACGTTTTTGCTTTCTCTTCCATAGTTTCCATTAACATGTTGATTAGGTGAAATTCTTTATTCCTGACCCACATACGAAGGCAATGATTGAACTGGATTTTAAAAATTGTAAAAAGAAGTAAAGTTTTTCTGACCTTTAAGTGAATTTAGTATCCCTTATTTTACCTGTTTTATAATTTTATCATGAATTTATTTATTTGTAGTTTCTAAAATGCAAAATGATAGTTGGGCCTTAATCGTGCCAATGGCAAATGAAGAAAAGAACTTTTCTGATTTTATAAGTGCAGTCCAACTTATTCTTGATGCTGTTTCAA
>JACMRS010000043.1 GCA_014376345.1 Bacteroidia bacterium
GTGAGATCTTTTAATCAGTTAGGATGCAATAATATCGGACTGATTCATATTAAAAAACGGGAAGATGCCCATATAGCTGAATACTCCGAAAGAATATCAAAAGCAGATGCAGTATTGTTCAGTGGGGGCAATCAATTAAGATTGGGTACAATTCTTGGAGGTACAGGGTTTCTGAATATTATTCATGAAAGGTATTGGAATGAAGAAGGTTTTATTGTTGCAGGAACCAGTGCGGGAGCTATGGCAATGAGCAATACAATGATTTACCAGGGTAATAGTGCAACGGCGCATTTGAAAGGGGAAGTAAAAATAACCACAGGTCTTGCTTTTATTAATAATGTTATTATAGATTCTCACTTTGATAAAAGAGGAAGGTTCAGCAGACTAGCACAGGCCGTAGCCAGCAATCCAAGCTGTACTGGAATTGGTTTGGGCGAGGATACTGGTGTCGTTATTAGTGGAAACAATCACATGGAAGTTATTGGCTCTGGAGCAGTAATAATAGTGGATGGCAGAGATATTAATTACTCTAATATTGCAGATATTCCCGAAGGAAATCCAATTTCGATTGAAAACATGCGTGTAAGTGTTTTGGTTTCAGGTAACAGTTATAATCTCAAAGAAAGAGAATTTATATCGGCGAGTGATCCACAACCTACTCTGTAATAATAATTTTTGATAAATATATTTCTGAATGTACCTCGGCTTTTATTGTGTAAACGCCGGCAGTCGCTTGTTCACAATTAACGGGAATCACATTTGTTCCTTTATTAATGGAAGTTTGTAAAGTGCAAATTGTTCTTCCAAGCATATCAATAAGTGTGAGTGAAATAGTTTGTGGTGGACCATTCCATTCGAGTTCAACTTCCCAATCATGTCCTTTTGCCGGGTTGGGATAAGCGAAAAACTTTCCTTCTGCAATTTCACATGGTCTTTCGGCCATAGAAGCTGCGGAAATTTGCTCAGAACCATCATAACTAATTTGTCTTAATCTGTAGTAATTTTTTTTACCCGGCTTCTGGTCTGTGAAACTGTAATACTGCGGTTTACCTGAATTTCCTTTACCGGAAACAAATCCGATTTCATAAAAATCAATGCCATTGATGCTTCTTTCCACATTAAAACCTTTGTTATTATCTTCACTAAAAGTATTCCAGGTTAATCTGTTGTCACATTGTTCTGAATTTATTGCCAAAGAAGACATGTGAACCGGCAGACCCGTTAATAAACTTGTCATATTAATACTGTCGCAGAAACAATGGTCAACGTGTGAAGAAAGGTCAAGTACAGCAAACATGCCGATATTGCCGATAGGTTTCATGGTAGTAGTTGTAAATGAGTCCATAAAAAAAACAGGAGAACCGGCAGACAAAGCATTTGTCATAGTTTTAGTTGACATTAGTGAATCTGCAGGATCAAATATGCCATTACTATTTGCATCAAGATATATTTTGATTTTAGTATTACGACCTGCAGGCACGGGTATTATTGAATAATTATATAAATCTCCCCAAAAATGATATTTATATGGAGAAAGAAAAGATGAAACATAACCTCCGAAATTGATGAAACGTACATCAGGTTTATTAATTGATAAGTATTTGTTAATACTGCCAAGATTTACGGAAGCATTGAAACAGGTAGTGCCGGAAGATGGACAAAAAATGTCGATTTTCTGAGTAGCCTGACAATTGACAAGTTGGTTTGTAAAGCATCCTTTAGTTGATGCTGCACTTAATGGCAAATCAAATAAAAGAGTGTCGAGGCTTGACATAGAGGGCGGTACGGGCATTGAAATAATGGTATAACCACTGCTGTTTCTAACTGATACAGGAATGTATAAAGAGGGGCATTGGGCACCATAACATTTAAGCGTTCCGGATGCAATAGTTGCAGGTATTGAAATAAAAATACTGTCTGATGCTCCAACCGATGCACCACCGATTTTTTGCCATTTAATTCTTAATTTGCTTGTGTCGCCACAACCTGAAATCACATTTTCATTTGCTGAAATAAGCATATTATAAGCCGGAGTAACGCCGGTAATATTGTATGGAGAGCTACTTATAAGTCTGTTATTTCCAATGGCAGCACTGTAACAGGGTGAGTTTGCATTTTGAACAAGGTCAAAAGAAGATCCTGAAGTAAAATTACAATTTGGTTTAAGTTTAAATCTTAATTTAACCTGATTGTGTGCCGGATCTATTGTTCCGGGAACACCTTTTGATGATCCAAAATTAACCGGATCAATCTGTGAAAGATCAAACGTAAGAATTTTTAAACCGTAAGCAGATAACGCTGAATTTGAAATTGATGAAAAAGGTCTTGGTGTTGTTCCTGCAGGATATTCAATAAATCCACTGTCAGATAAATATTCAAGTCCTGCCTGGCCTCCAAGAAGCGGCAAGTACATAGTTTCTTTTACATTATAGATACTTGCTGTCTGTGCAGAGGAAATTAACAATTCTACGGGAAATCCAGTACACATGTCAATGGTATTTTGAGCAAATAAATCAGAGGTATCATTAGATGGATCGGAGGGGGAAGAAGCAAGCGCTGTTATACTGCTTTGAATTTCAGAAGGCCTGGGCGTGACAATTAGATTAAATGGTGCATATAAACATGTGCCGGCATTGGAAGCTCCTGCAGGGTAACCTGTACAGCCATATCCGAATTTAACTTTAAGAGTATCTGCACTACAGGCATATTGTGTAGCATAAATAATCAGCGAATCTGTAAATCCGGTATTAATATCACCCAGTCTGTATAGTCCATAAGCATCATTATTTATTTTTAATCCTTTCTGATAAACAGAATCTACAATAATAGCTCCTGAACTGCTATTCAATGTTATCCAGGTATTTGGCGAAAGTCCGTTAGCTGTATTCTGCAAATGCAATGCCCAGGATACATTTCTGCTATAACCATTGATATAAGGATTTACTCCGGTGTAATTAAAAACCGGTTTAACAGAGTTAATAAAAGGGCCACCTGAAGTTATTACTGAAGTGTCAGCCAGTGTATTATAAACTCCTTCAAAATCTCCTTTAATATAAGGTGTTGAAGATGAATTTCCTGAAGCTCCGCATAAAGGCCTGACAAAATAATTCAATTTCAGAGAATATCCTTCATCGCCTTCAATAAATACACCACCGTTTTTTACAAAAATATTTTTTAAATTTACTGTAATGGTATCGTTAAGTTCTGTTGAGGGAACGTTATAAGCATATTGAATTATGGTACCATCTCCGAGACCATTTTTCTTAGTATAACTAACACTTACACTGTCGAACAGAAATGCATTGGGCTTTGTCCATTTTATTTTTGCAGGAATAGAAACTGCCCTGTGTTCATAGATAAATGAGTTTGTTCCAACAAACATTCCTGATGCAGAAGTTCCCATCATTTCTATTAAAGCAACACCCTGGCTGCAACTTCCAATATTGGTTATAAAATTATTGTCAATTCCATCAACAGCAGAATAAACTTTAAGCCGTTCTATAAAGCCATTACATTGTTTTCCATTTATACCCCAGGGGTCATTATTAATTGAAGCAAAGAAAGAAGGAAAAATAAAATGCTCAACCATTGGAGCGCTTCTAGCAGGTTTAATATTCTCAAAACGTGAAACTATAGTTATCTGATCACCATAAAGGAAATCGGGCATAAAACTTAGATCATATTTTGTAGTATCGTTTGAGATAAAAGGTATAAAATTAAAAATAGTATCTGTAGAAGCTGGTCGTAATACAGATATTGTCGTCTTTACATGTCCGAATGTTTTATAAAACTGTGCATCGTAAAAGGAAGCTAATAATGTAGCAAATGATGTGTAAATACCGCCGGTATCAATATAACCGCTAAATTTCATTTCAAATGTATCCCCGGTAGTTAGCGAGTGGGTTCTGATTCTTGTAAAATCGAGCACTCCTGTCGTATCAGCTACCCCATCATCATCGTTGTCCGGTTTTCCGTAGTTAATTCTGTTTGTGATATATTCTGTAAAATATAGACCACCTGCAGTGCATGGTTCGTCGCAACCAAGATACATTGGTATTGACATGCAGGATACTGTTGTAGGAGCGCACAGGATAGTGTCTTCGTGGACTTTCAGTATAATCTGAATGTTTTTAAGTCCTGCTCCTCCTGAACAATCACCGGTAAAATTAAAATAAAGGCTGGGAAGATAAGTGAGTTGCGAACCGGAAAATTTAAATATTCCGTTTGATAAATCAGAATAAAATGGAGTTTCAGTGGTTTGACTACCACGGTTTAGTGCAGTTGGTGGACTTCCATTCATTAAAATGCCAAGTGGCATTATTACCTCAAATTCATAAACAAGATTATTACCCTGTGGCATTAATCTGAATTGTGTAAATTCTACACCAACATTAGCATTTCCGCCATTTCCAATCTGTGCAGGTGCAAATACAACCTGATCAAATGATTGAATATAAGAATTGGAAAAACTGTCAGTTCTACCAATTGTTGGTCCTGAGCAATTGTCTTTATAAATAATATTGCTTCCTATTCTGCCTGAAACAAAGGAAGCGTTGTTGCCACATCCATCTACTTTACAAATGGAATATGGTAAAAGCAATACAATAGTATCGCCTGAGGAGATTGAATCGAGTCTGAAATTCAAAGCCCTGGTTACACTTCCACAGCCAGAACCAGTTACCGGAATATGATCCCAGGCAATAAATTGCGGCTTCGAAAAAGTGTCACCGGAAGCTTTCATTTTAAGTGAAAAAGTATCAAAACTCCTTGTTGATCCGGTTTTACTGCCAAGATTAATTACAATATTAGTTGCAACCCCGTTGCCCGTATTAATAATTAAAAGTGTGTCTGTTTTGCTGTTGCCAATGCAATACGGACCTAAATATGGTTTAGCAACCTGAACAATTAGTGGAATACCTGAAGCCACAATTGATATCTGTGTATTATCAGTACTTTTTGCACAATTTGAATTCTGGCAACCCCACCATGTCATTAGTTTACTGTCAGTTACAGAGCCCGACCCACATCCAGGGACATACACGCTGTATGAGATAGTAAAAGATTCGTTATAATCAAATTTTCCGTCACCGTTTCCAATATTATTTAATGCTAATGTATCAATAATAAAGTTTATTGAGTCGCCGGTTCCAATGCTGATTTTGGACGTTCCAAGATTATAATTAGTGGATGCAGCATTGATATAAACACTGCTGATATCAGGCTGAAGAAGGCCGGCACCATATTTATCCGAAATGTTAAGTGAGTTTAACTTTCCAAACCCCCCATTTGTTATTGTGAATTTTCTTGTAAAAAAGGTGCCTACAGGAATAATGGCAGGGGTATTTGAGATATTTGTTATACTGAGTGAAGCATAAGCACTGTTAAAAACATTGCTTGTGCGATTAAATGCCGTTGTACTGTCATAAAAAACAAATGAATCTGAAAAAGGTCCTGTTCCGGCAGTTGAACAATCAGATTTTTTGGTAAACCTTATGGTAATGACATCATTCCCTGAAATTGAATCTATAATAAATACGGGAGCTGAAGGAGAAGATGTGCTGTCAAATCTTATTGTATTGCCTGAAGTAGAAGCAAAAAACGAATTCCCCGAATACGTAAATCCGACCGGGAATTTAATTTTTAGGTAAGGATTATATAAAACGGAGGTTGTTGCAATTGTTATTTTTGTTGAGACAATTTGATTTTCACTACAAACACTTGATGGATCTTCTACCCACGCACTGTCCCAAATTACAAAGGTTTGCGCTTTTGCATTTCGCGACAAAAATAATGCGCAAACCAATAAAGAAATATATAGAACAGTTTTTAACTTCAAAACAAGCTTAAACGAAGGGCAATTTAATTTATTTTAATGAATAATCGTATGACATTATCACAATTTTTGGTTTAACTCTGATTTACAGCACACTAACATTTGATTTAATAGATAAGCAGGTTGGTTTTGTCAGAATTTCTGTAAATTATTAGTAATTGTAACATTACATTTGCACTCATTTTCTAAAGTAATGAGTTTTCTCAGACAACTATTAACAGTAATTTTTCTCTCGGCAGGGACTGTTTATTCTCAAAGTAATATAATTATAAGTGGTTATGTTAAAGACATTGCAAATGGTGAGGCATTAGGCGGAGCAACTGTATTTATTGAAGAACTAAATGTTTCTAACCAATCTAACAGTTATGGGTTTTATTCATTAAGTATGCCCGCAGGCACCTATAATATTACAGTTTCTTATACAGGTTTTGAAGACACAAAAGGTGTTTATACTTTCAAAGAAAATACAACAGTTAATTTTGAACTTTCTAAAAATGTAATCACACTTGAAGGCGTTGTAATAAAAGCAAAAAGAAAAGACAATCAGGTAGAAAAAGTAGAAATGAGTTCAAATAGCCTGGGCATTGGCGCAATAAAAAAAATTCCTGCACTTTTAGGAGAGGTGGATATTGTAAGAAGTGTTCAGTTATTGCCAGGAGTGTCTACAGTTGGAGAAGGTGCTTCCGGATTTAATGTTCGAGGTGGTGGAATAGATCAGAATCTTATTCTCCTGGATGAAGCCCCGGTATTTAATTCTTCTCATTTGTTTGGTTTTTTCTCAATTTTTAATCCGGATGCTGTTCGGGATGTTAAACTCTTAAAAGGTGGAATTCCTGCTAATTACGGGGGTAGATTATCTTCTACTCTGGATGTAAAAATGAAGGAAGGAAACAATAAAAAATTTCAGGGAACAGGTGGTATTGGCTTAATTTTTAGCCGTCTGGCATTTGAAGGTCCGATTATTAAAAACAAAGCTTCATTTATTGTAGCAGCAAGAAGAAGTTATATTGACGTGCTTGCAAAACCTTTTTTGACAAAAAACAAAAACCTTAAAGATGCAAAATTTAATTTTTATGATCTTACTGCAAAGGTTAATTATATTATAGATTCCAGAAATAAAGTGTTTATTTCAGCATATTCAGGACGCGATGTGTTTGGTGCTCCGGGTGCGCAGTTTGATTGGGGTAATACAACCGCAACTTTAAGGTGGAACCACCTTTTCAATAGAAAGATATTTGCAAATACATCAGCTTATTATAGCAGATTTGATTATAAACTTGGCTTTGGAACCGGTAATAGTACCTTTAAATGGATAAGCAATATTTCAAACTATAGTATCAAACAGGATTATACGTATTATCTAAATCAGAAGAATACTTTAACATTCGGCTTTTTGTCAACGTATTATAATTTTTGGCCCGGCCGCGCCACTTTTACCGATCAAGACAGAAGTAATTCATTCGGATTGCCAAATAAATACGCTTGGGAAAATGCATTATATGCAGAAAACGAACAAAAGGTTTCAAAGAAGTTAACAGTGCGTTATGGACTCAGATTTTCTTCATTCAGCAATGTTGGAAAAGGCACTTATTATGGATACCGTTTTGATGAACCCGGACAGAGAGGAACAGTAACAGATACTTTTAATTACAAAAGTGGTGAGTTTTTTAAAACTTATTTCAACCCTGAACCCCGTTTTTCAGCCAATTATAAATTGAATGAAAAGAGTTCAGTAAAGCTAAGCTATAACAGAATGGCGCAATACCTTCACCTGATTTCCAATACCGCCGCATCTGTGCCTTTAGATGTTTGGACTCCCTCAACGCCTAATATTAAACCACAACTTGCAGATCAGATAGCTGTTGGGTATTTCAAGAATTTTGGGACTAATCAGGATTACGAAATTTCAACAGAAGTTTATTATAAAGATATGCAACATCAAATTGATTATGTTAACGCTGCAAATCTGTTGCTGAATGAAAATCTGGAAGGTGAGTTGCTTTCGGGAAGAGGTCGTGCTTATGGTCTGGAACTTTTTATAAAAAAGAATACGGGAAAAATAACAGGCTGGATAAGCTACACACTTGCAAAATCTGAAAGAAAAGTAAATGGCATCAGTAATAACGAATGGTATGCAAACCGCTACGACAGAAGACACAACCTTAATATAATTGCTTCTTACGAACTTAATTCTAAAGTGTCGTTTGCGGCTAATTTTGTCTTCGCATCAGGCACTCCAACAAATCTGCCTAATACAAAATACAGTTTTCAGGGAATTCAAGGCATTCCTCAAAATGCATCAGGACTGCGAAATAATGTTAGAATTAAACCTTATGACAGACTCGATATTTCGGCAACTATTCAGTGTAAAAAACGAACTAAATTTGAAGCAGAATGGGTATTTGGTGTTTATAATGTTTACAACCGCAGGAATGCTTTCTCACTGTATGGTAGAAACGATCCTAATAATCAATATGTATCACAAATAATTAAATATTCTGTGGTTGGACATTTTATACCTTCTGCAACTTATAATTTTAAGTTTTAGACTATGAACAAACAATATTTTTTTATATTTCTGTTATTAGGACTTCCTTTATTCTTCAGTTCTTGTGAAGATTCAGTTGATGTTGATTTAGGTCCGCCACAAATCCAACTTGTTGTCGATGCAGTGATCAATAACAGTAAAGATACACAGTTTATTTACTTAACTAAAACAATTGGTTTTCTCAATAATGGACGTTATCCCGGTTATCAGGCAGATAGTGTGATGATTATTGATACTGCAGGTCCTGCTCGTATATTTAATTATTCAGGAAACGGCACCTATTTTTATGTTGTACCGGCTGGATTAAATTTTAAAACAGGCAATACTTACGGACTTTATATTAAAGACGGACCGGACAGTTATTATTCTTTGTCAAAACTGAACAGGGTGCCGCCAATAGATTCATTAATTGTAAGATATAAGGAAGAAGAATTCGGCCAGAAAGCAGGTTATGAAGCTGAAATGTACGCTAAGGACATCGCAGGAGTAGGAGATTTTTACTGGCTGAAACTTTATAGGAATGACAGTTTTCAAAGTAGCTCAATAAATATCAGTCAGGATGGCGCTTTCGTAGGAAGTACGGCAGGAGACGGAGATAGGTTTATACCACCAATCGCAAAACTTGCACTTAATAGTTTTTCAAGACCTTACAAAAGCGGTGAAACAATTAAACTCGAATTATTATCAATAAATCCTGAATTGTATTTTTACTTAAATGAAATTACAACACAACTTAATAATCAGGGTTTGTTTGCCACACCTCCTGCTAATGTTTCTGGCAATATATTTTGTTTGAATAATGAAAAGAAAAAAGTACTCGGTTTCTTTTCAATGTGCGGTAAAAGTGAAGCTAATGTGACAGTTCCTTAAAATAAGATTCTTTTAAATAATGAAATTTTGAATTACGTTTGCATTAATTGAAAAAGGCAGCAATTATCATACTATTATTTAGTTTCAGGCAGGTTGCTATTTGTCAAACCGATGCTATACAAGTAAATTTAATGCCCGGGTTTTTGGTTGGACACAGAGAGTTGATGGCCAATATGGAGGCTCATACATTTGGTGTGGAGCTAAATTACACTCATAAATCAGCCAGAAATCACCTGATCGACAGTAATTACAGGAAGCTCAGATGGGGTATAGCATTTGATTATTTTAATATGGGAAATGCTACTGTTAATGGCGAAGCTTACGCAGCAATAATAAACGCAGAAGCAAATATCCGCACAAGGACACATTCCCGCACAGCTTTCAGGGTAGGTACCGGTATTGGTTATCTCACAAGAAGGTTCGACATCCACTCCAATCCTAAAAACTCTGCTATCGGATCCCATGTTAACGGAAGTATGCAGATTATGTTCCTCCATCAGGTAACTGTTTCTAAACGTTTTGAATTAAATCTTGGTCTTGGTGTTACTCATTTTTCCAATGGTAACTTTCGCAAACCAAATCTTGGAGTTAATATGGCGCATCTTGTTTTGGGTACTACTTATTTTATAAACCGAACTGAAAAAGATCAGAAACAAAGAGTGCGTTTTTTCCCTAAAAGCGGATTCGAAATAGCAGCTTCTATAGCAAGAAAACAGGTGTCTATTCAGGATCCTACCAATTTTACAATTGGTATAGGTTCAATAACATACTATAGACCTAAATCTGAGGCAAGAAACTGGAGAATTGGCGGCGATGTTTTTTTTGACCGGTCAGATCCTTATGAGCAATTTCAACGTGAATCGGCACATCATATAAAAGTAGCAAAAATGACAGAAGTTGGATTGCGGGCGGGACATGAATTCGTTTTCGGTCGTGTCTGCGCTGTTACTGATCTTGGATGTTATCTTTATAAAGCTACCGATACCAAAAGACGTTTCTATTTTTCAATTGGTTTAAGTTACTCTATTTTTAAAAATGTTGTTGTTAGCAACAGACTAAAATCACATTTAGCAGTTGCAGATTATTTCCAATGGGGTGCCGGTTACAGAATAAGTGATTCTTTTTTAAGAAAATCAAAATGAAAACTTTGAATTTCATACCATTAATTGCTTTTTTGATATTCCTCTCGGGATGTAGCAAAGACCATCTTTTTGATGCTTTCAAATCTGCAGGTCCGGACGCTTCAATTACCAGAAAAACAGAAAGTTTTACTCAAATCAGGGTAGGCGAAAAATTTGATGTATTATTAGTTCAGGACACTATTGAAAAAGTAATTATTACGGCTGGAGAACATATAGTAAATGGATTCAGTTCGGAGGTAAAAGACGGAAAGCTTATTGTTAAAAATGGTAATAAAGCCAATTGGGTACGACACTTAAAAGTAAGGCATAAAGTAGAGATACACTTTATAAAAATAGATAAAATAGAAATTGAGGGCGCGGCACATTTTACAAATAAAGACACAATTGTATTGCCGGTGTTGGATATTCAGCATAACGGCGTTGAAGATGCTGAATTTAATATCAGAATTAATAATTTTACCTGCAGCGGCAAAAAAACAGGTGGTATTAAATTAAATGGCAGTGCAATTATTTTTTCGTGCAGTTTTGAAGAGTTAAGTTATTTTAACGGAAGAGATCTTTATATTTCTGATGGATATCTTACTAATTACTCAGTTACTCCTTCTTATATTTATGCAGAAAAAAAACTGGAATTGATGAATTACGGATCTGGTAATATTTATTACCTCAATCAACCTGTTTCATTCGATTCAAAAATTTTCGGTACAGGGCAGATAATTAAAGAGTAAGAGCCTTTATTTTACCAAGACCAAACGAAACTTTATAACTCAGGTAAACAGAATATGAGTATTGAATTTCATGGTTAATTAAATCGTAAATAGGCTCGGCTCTGAAATCAAAATTGAGGTTTTTGTAAATGTTTTTGTAGTATAGAAAACGTACAAAAATCAATTCTCTGAATCGTTCATGATAATAGACATCATAAAAAGCATAACTGTTATAAATGAGTGTGCCTCGTCCACTTTGATATTCAGTACCATTCCAGTAATTCAACATCAGTGTGGTGTTTTTAGTCGAAACAGACAAAGTAGAAAGAAAGCCGTGCCCGTTTTTATAGGGTTGGGTTAAAGCCGGTGAAAAATCATTGCTTGCTACATAATATTGTTCAAGTTTGAAGTTTCTAATTCTGGTTTTAAAAATGTTGCAGATAGCGGAAATTCCTATTGCAGTATTCATCCGCGAAACAATTGGATTGCCAGTAATGTCAATTTGTCCTCCTCTGTGATTAAGAATGTTCTGAAAAGGCATAACGATTTCAATTTTTTTTCTTTTCAAAATATCCAATCTGACAGACGCACCGATAGTAAATTGCTCCTGCACATTTGCTTCATGATAAGTTGCTTTTTCCCAGTTAAGCCAGCCATCCAGCCACAGTTTTTTACCTGAATATTTAGCCTGAAGACCATTTTCAAGCTTGTTTGTTATAGCCCTATCTATATTAAAAAGGGGTTCAATAAGTCGGTGGTTGGTACTGCCATCAAGCTGTCCCAGATTGTATTGCCATTTTCCCGGTCTGTATGTGATTCTGAAAATAGGCTGAACTAAGGTAAATCCATTGGTTCCGTAGTCTTTCTGAATGTAAATTCCGCCATGAATCCGCAGGTTTTTATAAGGTTGATAGCTGACATCTGCCTGACCTTGAAAACCAATAAAAGTCTGGCCTTCATCAATCGGCGTAAAATATTCTGTATTTCTGAAAAAATTAAGGGTATTGATATGCAATTTAACTTTACCTGTATCTGAACTGACAATTGTATCTGACATGTTAAATATCTTGTTGTCCAATTGTGCCTGAGCTTCAAAAGAAATAACAGATATTAAAAAACTAAATAATAAAGATGCCCGCCTCATGGATTTACAGCAAATAAAAGGAAATAAGATGAGAAAATGATCAATCGCAGGTCTGGAAATTTTCTTTATCCGAAATTTATAGTAGCTTTGGAATGATAATTGAAATGAGATGCATAAAGTTGAGAAAATGAATATTAAGCACAATTTAAAAACTCTGTTATTTGCCTTTTTCCCGGTAATTGCTGCACTTTCATCTATTGTTGTGCTGTCTTCCTTCAGAAATCATACGTCAATTGAAATGCCTACTGATTTCACTTACCGTAAAATGGTGAACAATGCATTTACTTATGGTGAAAAGCTTAATTACCGTGTACATTATGGCTTTATTAATGCCGCTAACATTGAAATGGAAGTTTATGGCTCTGTTGAAGAAGTATATGAGCATAAAACATTTCACATAAGGGCCGAAGGCAAAACTATTAAAACATTTGACTGGGCTTATAAAGTTAGAGATAAGTTTGATACGTATATCGATCAGGATGCGCTTTGCCCTATAAAGTTTACAAAAACAGTTCGTGAAGACAATTATTATGACACTGATCTGGTAGCTTTTAAACATGAAAAAAAGAAGCTTTTTGGTTCGAAAGGTGTTCTGGATATGCCCGAATATACTCAGGATGTTATCTCTGCTTTATATTATGCAAGAACACTTGACCTTGCCAAAGCTAAAAAAGGAGATACCTATCCAATAGATGTTTATCTTGACAATAAAATATATAATCTGAAATTTAAATACGATGGTAAAGAAACCATTAAAACTGACATTGGATCAGTTAAATGTTACAAACTCTTACCGGCATTAATAGTAGATAGGGTATTTAAAAATGAAAATGATATGACTATCTGGATTAGTGAAGATGACAATAAAATTCCAATCAGAATTAAAGCTGATATTGCCGTTGGGTCAATTAAAGTAGATATTACTAAATATTCTGGCTTGAAAAGCTCCTTTACTTCTCTGAAAAATTAATTATTTTTTTGGATTATTAAAATTTTCTGATTTTACATCTTTTTGAAATGGACAATGTATACAGCCATTTCCGCAGCAAAAACCTCGTTTCAGATGATATTTTGCGGTAAAAACCATCAGTCCTTTTTCATTGATATAATAATCTTCCTGCAGAAGAGGTTTCATACTGCAAAGATACATTCAGAATACTCGGTTTATCTAAAAGGTTTAGTTCAGATTGATTAAATTCGTAACATGAAATTAATAAATAATGCCGGGTGGCTGATAATTTTATTATTACTGAATGTCAGATTACTGAATGCACAATGGAGCAAAATTTCATTAGGTACAACAAACGATCTTTACGATCTAAATTTTACTACTCATGGGCAAGGTTATATTGCCGGTCAGGGCACCACTATATTTAAGACAAAGGATTCAGGTGTATCCTGGATAAAAATAGCTCCCGGATTTAGCAACAACCTCAGAGGCATATTATTTAAAGACACCGGCACAGGGTTTACTTTTGGTGAAAATGGCAACATTTACAAAACTAATAATAGCGCCAAAACATGGAACCTTAAATTTTCTTTCATCGGATCTTATCTTTATAATGCTGCATTTTATGATTCTGCGATAGTGGCAGTGGGTCAGAGAGGCTTAATTGCAAGTTCGAGAAACACAGGAGAAAAATGGGTTACCGATACCGTTGCAACAAAAAGGAGTTTTTATTCAGTAGTATTTGCTTCAGGTAAATTCTGGGCAGTTGGTGATTCAGGTGCAATTTATAGTAGAACATTACAAAGAAATAAATGGATTAATATATCATACCCAACCAATATCAGATTAAATAATATTCAATCATTAAATGACAGTGTATTAATCATCACAGGTGGTATGGCTGATACTACATCAGTTGGAAAATTTTTTAATATTGTTTTGTTTTCAGAAGATTCCGGTAAAAACTGGGAGCAAGCTACAATTGCAGAGGCCAAACAAATTAATTCAGCATGGCATTTTAATGTTGATGAAGGCTATCTTGTTGGTACAACGGGTCTTATAGTAAAATCTTTAAATAAAGGAACAATTAACGGACGTCAGTCAACCAATACTTCAAATTCAATTAATGATATTGTATTTTTAAATGGTAAATCAGGATTTTGTGCAGGAGACGGTGGACTTTTGTTAAAAACTAAAAATACAGGAGGTTTTGGAACGGATGTTAAAAGTGTATTTACAAATAATTATTATCAATTATATCCAAATCCAATACTTCAGGGTGATGATTTTATTGTAGAATTAAGCAATGAAGTTGAAAGTTTGCAAATAACAGATATGCAAGGACGTTTGATCTATAATAACAACTATATGGTGAATAATAAATTGACATTTTCAGGCTATAATGCAGGTGTTTATAACGTATCAGCAATATTAATTTCAGGAAAAATTTCTACTTCCAGACTTTTTGTTTTTTAATTTGCCCTTTGGTAAATTATCACAACCAATTACTTATAGGCGTGCATTGAAATTAGAACGTATTGCCCTATTTTTGAAATCTCATGAGGCATTTTAAAAAAATTCTTTTCAGCGCAATTCTTTTTTGCAGTTGTTTTTTTAATGTGAATGCTCAGACAGGAGAAGTAAAGGGATTTGTTTATGATGCAATTACGGGTGAAGTTGTAGAATCAATAAATATCAGAGTAAATCCCGGAGGAGCCGTTTATAGTACAAATTCCGAGGGCTATTACTCTATAAATGATCTTGCTCCAGGCAACTATGTACTTGATTATTATCTTGCAGGATACGATAGCACCAGCATTAAAATAAAAATTGAAGGAAATAAGGTTATTAAAAGAAATATTTTTATCAAATCAATTGCTATTGAACTCACAGGAGCTAACATCAGCGGAACATATATTAAAGGCAAAAAAGAAGATACCGATCCGGTAATTACTATCACCAACAGGCAACTAACAAAAATACCAACAGTTGGAGGAAGTCCGGATTTAGTTCAATACCTGCAGATTCTTCCAGGCGTTGTTACATCCGGTGATCAGGGTGGGCAATTGTATATCCGAGGTGGCTCTCCGGTGATGAATAAAGTGTTGCTGGATGGTATGACTATTTACAATCCATTCCATTCCATTGGTTTGTTTTCTGTTTTTGATGCCGATATTATTAAAACAGCAGACGTTTATTCAGCCGGTTTCGGTGCAGAATATGGCGGAAGAGTTTCAGCTATTATCGATGTAAAAACTCGCGATGGAAACAGAAACAGACTTGCCGGTACTGTATCGGTTAATCCTATCGTTTCTAAGATTATGCTTGAAGGTCCGTTAAAGAAATTTAAACCAGGAAACGGAAGTTCTTCATTCGTACTTTCCATAAAAAATTCATACTTAGAAAAGTCTTCTAAAATATTTTATAATTATGCAGATCCTTCAAGGCTGCCATATAATTTTAGTGATATTTATGCCAAAATGTCTTTTAACTCGCCCGGAGGAAGCAGTTTCAAAGTGTTTGGTTTTAACTTTACTGATAATGTTAATTTTCCTGCTTCTACAAGCTATAAATGGAACTCTACCGGATTCGGAACCAGGTTTACTATGGTACCTGAAGGAACAAGAACTAAAATAGATGGATTTTTATCTTATTCGGGCTATAATATTGCTCAGAAGGAAGTTGATAATAAACCAAGAAGCAGTGGTATAAACGGGTTTAATCTGGGTCTTCATTTTAGTTATTTCAACAACCGCGATGAATTCAGATATGGAGTTGAAACTAACGGATTCAGAACCAATTTTAATATCTACAACTCTAATAACAGAAAAATAGAGCAATTTGAAAATACTACTGAACTTGCAGGATTTACTTCTTATAAGCTTGTACGAGGTAGATCTATAGTTGATCTGGGATTGCGTTTGCAGGTGTATGCATCATTGGGCAACCAATCATTAGAGCCAAGGCTTTCCTATAGATACAATGTTAGTAGAAAGTTGAGCTTGAAAGCTGCCGCAGGTAGATATTCGCAAAATCTGTTATCAGCATTTTCTGACAAGGATGTGGTGAATCTGTTTTATGGATTTTTATCCGGTCCGGATAATCTTCCAAAAACATTCGACGGAAATCCTGTAACAAGCAGACTTCAAAAAGCGTATCACGGTGTTGCAGGTTTAGAGTATAATTTTAACAAAAATAGTGAATTAGGGATCGAAGGTTTTTATAAAAACTTCACACAAATAACTAATATAAATCGCGACAAACTATTTGATGATGATCAGATAAACCAAAGCAAACCTGAACGACTCAGGAAAGACTTTATTGTTGAAACCGGTAAAGCTTATGGTGGAGATATCCGCTACCACTATGAAACCAAAAGGTTGTATATGTGGGCTACTTATTCGTTAACTTACGTTACCAGATATGACAGCATCAATACTTATAACCCTAATTGGGACAGAAGACATAATATCAATATTGTAATAGATTATGCTCTTGATAAAAAAGAAAGA
>JACMRS010000044.1 GCA_014376345.1 Bacteroidia bacterium
GAAAAATAAGCAAGCACACATCATTTTATCTTTACCCAATAATTATTTAATCTGAATAATATATAAACTTTAAAAATCATTTATGCCTTCAAATTTAATGACACCCGGTGTTTACATCGAAGAAAAAAACGCATTCCCAAGTTCGGCAGTAGCTGTTGAGACAGCCGTTCCGGTATTCATAGGTTATACCGATATAGCTGAATGGAATGGAAAATCCCTTCAGAAAATCCCAACACGCATTACATCTTTTAGTGAATATGCGGAGCGTTTCGGTGGTGCATTTCATGCAAAATTTAAGTTGACAGAACCGGATCCTGCAGTTAAACAAGATACCTTTTCTGTTGATGGCAAACAAATGGTTATTGAGTATAACAAGAATAATATTGCTTACATGTTTAACTCCATTCGGTTGTTTTATAACAATGGTGGCGGACCTGCTTACATCCTTAGTGTCGGCACCTATAACGGAAAGTCTGAACTGGAAATTAAGCAGGACGATTTTGGCGATGCGGTTTTCGAAATATTGAAAAAGGAATCCGAACCAACCTTAGTTGTTATTCCGGATGCAATTGCATTGGGTGATGGCTGTTATAAAAACATCTATACAAAGGTTTTGCAACACTGCTCAGACATGCAAAGCCGCTTCGGAATTTTTGATGTCAGAAACCATAAGGCAGGTGAAGATACCAATACGTTAATTACTGAATTCAGAGAAGGTATTGGATCGGATTTTTTGAAGTATGGTGCTGCTTATTATCCCTGGTTAAAAACGGGTATTGTATTGCAGGCTGAAGTAACGTATGAAAATCTTGATGCTTCAGTAGACTTAAATGCGATTCTTCCTGAGCCTCAGGCTAAGCAGGTTATTGAAAAATTAAAACCGGAAGCGGACAAATATGCTTTATTAAAAGAAGAGGACAAAACAGCTGATGACAGAAAAGCGGAGGCAGATGCAAAGCGCAATTATCATCAGACCCTTAATGCTGCCAGTCCAACTTATAGTGCTATCCTTGATGAAGTGAGAGCTAAACTGAATGAACTTCCTCCATCGGGAGCTATGGCAGGTATATACAATGCTGTTGATACCAGTCGCGGTGTATGGAAATCTCCGGCAAATGTATCAGTAAGCGGTGTAAGTGCACCATCTGTAAATATTTCTCACGAAGAGCAGGAAACAATAAACGTTGACGCAATCAGCGGGAAGTCAATCAATGTTATTCGTTCATTCCCCGGAATCGGCACATTGGTTTGGGGAGGCAGAACACTTGATGGTAACAGTCAGGATTGGCGTTATATCAATGTCAGGAGAACAGTTATTATGATTGAGCAATCTCTGAAACTGGCTGCCCGCGCTTATGTTTTTGAGCCTAATGATGCAAATACCTGGGTAACTGTAAGAAGCATGATGTTAAACTTCCTGACAAACCTCTGGAAACAAGGAGCCCTTGCCGGCTCAGCTCCCGATCAGGCTTTTGATGTTCAGATAGGTTTAGGCGCAACCATGACTCCAACAGATATCCTTGATGGTATAATGATGATTACAGTTAAAGTTGCGATTGTACGTCCGGCTGAATTTATTGTCATTACATTCCTGCAAAAAATGCAGCAATCTTAATTGCGGGTCTTTATTACCAGGCAGAATTTTGTAGTTTCAATAAACTTTTGAACTAAATTTGTATTTTAGTACTTTCTAAATATCAACTTTAATAGCTCCTTAGGAGCGACATGTTTGTAGAAACAAAAGCCACAACACACCTAGCTCCGTAGGAGCGGCATAAAAGTGGACTTAGATCAATATATTTATTTAAATCAAATTATTAAAACCAAAATCAAAAGAAGTTATTGATAATTAATATATAATCTATAGCA
>JACMRS010000045.1 GCA_014376345.1 Bacteroidia bacterium
CTGGCTTTAGCCATACGACTTGTGAGTCTTTCATCAGCCATAACCAGATTAACAGCAGGAAAAGTAGTTCTAAGTTTTTCAGCAAAAATATTGACAAAAGAAGTGGCATGGGTATCTGAACCATCAAATCGGGTAGGGAGTCCGAGTACTATAATGTCTACAGATTCTTTAGAGAGGTAGTCTTTAAGATAATCCAGAATCAGTCTTGTATCAACTGTTGTAAGCGGTTGCGCAAACATTCTGAGTGGATCTGTAACAGCTACACCAACGCGTTGCAGACCGTAATCAAGTGCTAAAATTCTTGACATTAGTAACCATATTCATAATTATCCTTGTAGTAATATCTTATTGGCACATAATACCAAGTACTTACGGGATTGCCTTTTTTTGTAGCAGGCATCCAGTTGTATTGCAGGTTTCCGAGTACTTTTAAAGCATCATTGTCAAATCTGGTGCCTTTAGATTTAATAACTTCTGCATTGTATATAAGTGAATCGGCACCAACTACAAATTTAAGTATTACATACCCGTTTGTATTGCCTGAATAATCATAACTATAAGGAAATTTAACTTCATAATTGATATCAGTAAACAGTGCTTTCATACCAATAAAATAATATGCAGGTTTATCGGGTTTAGCTTCTATTTTCAAATCTTTCAGATCTTTTTTATCGATACTAGAATAGGCTGGAGTTGCAGGTTCATCTGCATTACCATCATAATTATCGGCAACCTCAACCACTTGCGGAGTCGCAATATAATCTTCATCATTATCCTGCATGTCTTCCTGACTATCGTCATCTAAAAACATCGTATCAGAATAATCTTCAGCTTCTATTGTATCTGTTTCTATCTGTGCAGAAGCAGTAAAAGAAGCAAGTAAAAATATGAAAGTGATAGTCAGTTTATGTTTCATTTATGATTATGATGTGTTGTTACAATTTTAAGCATTTTTTTTTAATCCCTCAACAAGCCTTCAAAATAATCCGGAAAGTTGTTCTTTTACCGGGAATACTTTCTTTAACAATAATATGTCCATTGTGGTAATTTTCGACTATCCTTTTTACCAGTGAGAGTCCAAGTCCCCAACCTCTTTTTTTGGTTGTAAAGCCGGGTTTAAAGATTGTTTTAAACTGATTGTGCGGAATTCCTTTTCCAGTATCAGTAACATCCAGTACAACATTGTCTTTTACAATCTTAAGTTTAAATGTAATCGTTCCAACACCACCCATTGCATCCATTGCATTTTTGCATAAATTCTCAATTACCCATTCAAATAAATGCACGTTAGTTTCAACACATGTAGGATCGTCAAACTTTTCAAACCTGTAAATTACTTTGTCAGAACTTCTGGTTTTCATATATTTAATGCTTTCATTAAGCACTTTTGAAAACTCTTCTTTCTGCATAACAGGTGTAGAACCGATTTTAGAAAAACGTTCAGTAATCACTTTCAACCTGTCTATATCCTTGCGCATTTCTTCAAGCGCTTCGGGTGTTGCCTGTGTCTGATCTTCTTCTATAAGTTCAACCCAGCCCATTAAACTACTCATTGGTGTGCCGAGCTGATGAGCAGTTTCCTTTGCCATTCCTGCCCAAACCTGATTCTGCTCCGACCTTCTGCTGTAACTAAATGCAAAATATGAAACCAGAATAAATAAAGCTACAATTCCCAATTGATAAAAAGGATATCGCCTTAATTGTTTTAACGTAAATGAATCATCATAATAAACATAGTTGTAAAAATCCTCCTCTACTTTA
>JACMRS010000046.1 GCA_014376345.1 Bacteroidia bacterium
ATCCCTTAAATCAGAAATCAAAAAATCACAAATCAGAAATTCTCCTCAAAGGTGGACATACTGCCGTGTGCCCCTACATAATCTCAAATCCCTTAAATCAGAAATCAAAAAATCAGAAATCAGAAATTCTCCTTACACGTTGAATCTGAAATGCATACAATCCCCGTCTTGTACCTCGTATTCTTTTCCTTCTACAGAAAGCTTTCCGGCATCGCGTAATGCCGCTTCAGATTTGTATTGAAGGTAATCGTTGTACTCAATTACTTCTGCTCTGATAAATCCTTTTTCGAAATCACTGTGGATGACACCTGCAGCCTGTGGACCTTTCATGCCTCTTGTAATTGTCCAGGCTCTTACTTCTTTTTCACCTACAGTGAAGTAAGTGATATAATTAAGTATTCTGTATGCTGCTTTAATAAGTTTGGCAACACCGCTTTCACTCAGTCCTAAATCTGCAAGAAACATCGCGCGCTCTTCTGCATCCTCAAGTTCTGCTATGTCTGCTTCTGCAGCAGCACAAATAATCATCATTTCAGAACCTTCTTCTTTAATTGCTTTTTTCACCTGCTCTGTCATTGCATTGCCGTTTGCAAGTGATTTTTCATCAACATTGCAAACATATAAAACTGGCTTGTCAGTTAAAAGATTCAGATCAAAAGTTAATTTTCTGTCTTCAGCAGAAAGCGGGAGAGTGCGCACATTTTTTCCGTGAAGCAAATGGGATTTATAAGCTTCGCAGATTTCCTGAATTTTTAAAGATTCTTTATCACCTGCTTTAGCTGCTCTGGCAACTTTGCTGAGTCTTGCTTCAACACTTTCAAGATCTTTTAATTGTAATTCAGTATCAATTATTTCTTTGTCGCGAACAGGATTAACAGAGCCGTCAACGTGAATAATATTGTCATCTTCAAAACAACGCAATACGTGAATAATCGCATTTGTGCTGCGGATATTTCCAAGAAACTGATTGCCGAGTCCTTCGCCTTTGCTGGCACCTTTTACAAGTCCTGCAATGTCAACTATCTCAACAGTTGCCGGAACAATATTCTGTGGCTTTGCAATTTCAGTCAGCCTTTCTAAACGTTCATCCGGCACTGTTATCACACCAATATTTGGCTCGATAGTACAGAATGGAAAATTAGCCGCCTGGGCTTTAGCATTGCTTAAGCAATTAAAAAGAGTTGATTTTCCTACGTTTGGTAAACCTACTATTCCGCATTGTAATGACATGTTCTTTTAATTTAAATTATTTTTTACTAAGCTCTCCGATATCTTTAATGATTTTCGTGGCAAGATTTCTTGCAGTGGTTTCAGACTGACTTTCAGCATAAATTCTGATAATTGGTTCTGTATTTGATTTGCGCAAATGAACCCATTCTTCATCAAAATCTATTTTAATTCCATCAACAGTATTGATATTGAATTTACTGTATTTTAATCTGATATTTTCTAGTACCTCATCCGGGTTTAACTCCGGTGTAAGTTCTACTTTGTTTTTAGAAATAATATAATTCGGGAAAGTGGCTCTTAATGCTGTAGCACCTTTTTTTGATTTCGCCAATGAGGTTAAAAACAATGCTATGCCAACCATTGCATCACGACCGTAATGCAATGCAGGATAAATAATGCCTCCATTACCTTCGCCACCGATTACTGCATTGGTTTCTTTCATTTTCTCCACCACATTTACTTCTCCAACAGCACTTGCAGTATAAATTCCGCCTGCTTTCAAAGTAATATCTTTTAAAGCTCTGGTTGATGAAAGGTTAGATACCGTATTTCCTTTTTTATTGTTTTTAAGAATATAATCGGCTACAGCCACAAGTGTGTATTCTTCTCCAAACATTTCACCGTCTTCGCAAACAAATGCTAGTCTGTCAACATCAGGATCCACCGCAATTCCAAGATCTGCTTTCTCACTTTTTACTCTTGATGAAAGTTGTGACAAATGCTCTGGCAATGGCTCAGGGTTGTGTGCAAAATTTCCTGTTGGCTCACAGTTCATTTCAATAATATCTGTAACACCAAGTGCATTCAGAAGCATTGGTACAGCAATGCCACCGCTTGAATTAACTGCATCAAGTACGATTTTATAGTTTTTACTTTTAATAGCTTCCACATCTACAAGTGGTAAAGCTAATATTGCGTCAATGTGTTTTTGAAGATAATTATCTGAATTAGAATATTTACCTAAAGCATTAATTTCAGCATAATTAAAATCTTCTTTTTCAACTATTTCTAAAATACTTTCTGCCTGAGCAGCTGAAATAAATTCACCCTTATGATTCAATAATTTTAAAGCATTCCACTGTTTAGGGTTGTGACTGGCAGTAAGTATAATACCACCCGCTGCTTTCTCGAATATTACAGCCATTTCAACTGTTGGTGTAGTTGAAAGACCAAGATCGATAACATTAATACCCATTCCTGTTAAAGTAGCAGAAACAAGGCTCGAAACCATTTCTCCTGATATACGTGCATCACGGCCGATTACTACCTCTTTACCATGATTTTCGGTAAGAATAAAATGTCCGTAAGCAGAAGCAAATTTAACTATATCAAGTGGAGTGAGATTTTCACCGGCTCTACCGCCAATTGTACCCCTGAATCCGGATATAGATTTAATTAAAGTCATTGTGTTGAAATTTGGGTTGCAAAGGTATGTTTTTAACTGTACATTTTAATGGAAATCCGTAAAAGTTTCTAACCTTATATAACCTGAAGTTTTTAAATTTAATATCAATTATAAATAGCTGACAGTCAATAATATATAATTGCATTAAAGATAATGAATTTAATCGTATTTCATAATTGAAGATGCTGTCAACGAAATATTATAAGATTCACTTCAATGATCAATGGTAAAATTCGAAAATTACCTGTTACTTTTAGAAGATTATCAACATTTCATGTAATATTAATTAACTTTAAGTTAACGTGCCGTTTATTACATTTGCAACAATGGCTTAATATACCATTGATAAATGAGCACTCCGAGAAAAAAAATTAAGCAGCCTGATTTGTTAAACCGGGAAATAGCCTGGCTTTCTTTCAACGACCGTGTATTGCAGGAGGCTGATGATTCAGATGTTCCTCTGATTGAAAGATTTAAGTTCTTAGGAATTTTCTCTTCTAATCTCGATGAATTTTTCAGGGTGAGAGTAGCAACTAATAAACGGTTGTTAAATCTGAAACGCAAATCGGTTGAAGCAATGTCCAAAGTTGATATTGAAAAGTTGCTTCAACAAATACATAAGGTTGTTATAGATCAGCAAAAAAAGTTTGATGATATTTACCATAAACTTCTTGATGATTTGAAAGCAAAACATATTTTTTTCATTAATGAAAAGCAGTTAAATATCGCCCAGACAATAGAGGTTAAAGAATATTTTTACAGTCAGATTGAACCTGTTATTTTTCCTCTGATACTTGATAAAAGCAGAGAGTTTCCTTTTCTCCGCGACAACACAATTTACCTCGCGGTAAAAATGACGAATACAAAAACAAAGGATATTAAATATGCTCTTATTGCTGTTCCTACTAAGGTTGTTTCAAGATTTTATGTATTGCCTATACATGAAGAAAATACTTATGTAATGTTTGTTGATGATGTTATCAGAATCAGTCTGAATGATATATTTTCTGCTTTCGATTACGACAAGTTTGAAGCTTATACAATTAAACTGACAAGAGATGCTGAGTTAGAACTGGAAAGTGATGTCTCTCAGAATATTCTGGAGAAAGTTCGCAATTCGCTAAAGCAAAGAAAAAAGGGAATTCCTGTTCGGTTTATTTATGATGAAAGTATGCCGGCCGATATGCTTAAGTTTATTAATGGAAAATTGCAAATTGGAAAAGATGGCCTGATTCCCGGTCAGCGTTACCACAATTTCAGAGATTTTATAAAGTTTCCTTTAATCGGTGAACCTTCTTTAAGAAGCAAGCCTTTAGAACCGGTTTATATTCCTGAACTTGATTCGGCAAAAAGTCTTTTTGAAGCTATTTCAAAACGCGATTACATGCTGAGTCATCCTTATCAGCCTTTTAATTATGTTGTAAGAATGTTGAGGGAAGCAGCAATTGATCCTCAGGTTTTTGCAATTAAAATTACTCTTTACCGCGTTGCTGAAAATTCTAATATTATCAACTCACTGATTAATGCTGTTAAAAATGGCAAAAAGGTTTTTGTGATGATGGAATTAAAAGCCCGTTTTGATGAAGAGCATAACATTTATTGGAGTAATAAACTGAAAGAAGAAGGTGCTTCGGTTTCATTTGGAATTCCAAATATGAAAGTGCATACAAAAATGTGTCTGATATACAGAAGAGAAGGGCATGCAGTAACACATTACGCACACATTGGCACAGGAAATTACAATGGAGAAACAGCTAAATCATACTGCGACCATTCTATTTTTACACGAAATAAAAAAATTACAAGTGAGTTGGTTCGAGTATTTAATCTGATTGAAAATTATAAATCTAAGCATTATAATTTCAAGCATCTGCTGGTAGCGCCTATTAATATGAAAACGCGTTTTATTGAAATGATAAACCGCGAAATTAAAAATAAAAAAGCAGGGAAGCCTGCATTTATTATATTGAAAATGAACAGTCTTGTTGATCCTGAAATTATAGAAAAACTTTATGATGCAGGAAGGCAAGGTGTTAAAATTGATCTGATAGTACGCGGCATTTGTTGTCTCGTTCCGGGTGAGGCAGGACTGAGTGAAAATATCAGAGCTATCAGTATTGTAGATAAATTTCTGGAGCATGCACGAGTTTATATTTTTGGAAATGCAGGCAACGAGGAAATGTTTTTAGGCAGTGCCGATTTAATGACACGCAACCTTGAAAACAGAATTGAAATTTGTTTTCCTGTGCTTGATCCAAGAGTAAAAACAGAACTCAGAATGATGATTAATATCCAGCTAAAAGACAACATGAAAGCCAGGATCATCAACAGAGATTTCGACAACGATTATGTACCCGAATCAGTCCCCCGCATCCGCTCACAGGTTGAATTTTACGATTACCTGAAAACAAGATACGAGTAGGAATTTCTGATTTCTGATTTTTTGATTTCTGATTTTTGAAATTTAATTGTAGGGGCACACGGCAGTGTGTCCACCTCTGTAAATAAATTCGGATTTATGAATTTGTGATTATAGAATTTGTCATTTTGAGCGTAATTTCACAACATTTAGCAGGCGCAGCCAATAAATGTTAGTGAAATGAAGTGAAGAATCTCCTACGCGATTATCACTCCATGAAAAAGTCATTTTGAGCAAAATTCTGTCAACGGTATTCCGTTGAAACAGAATGAAGTCTTGGCTGAGCCGAGAGAACTGAAGAATCCCCTACGCGATTATCACCCCAAGAAAAAGTCATTTTGAGCGTAATTTCACAACATTTAGCAGGCGCAGCCAATAAATGTTAGTGAAATGAAGTGAAGAATCTCCTACGCGATTATCAC
>JACMRS010000047.1 GCA_014376345.1 Bacteroidia bacterium
ATATTGATAATCAAGTAGTTATGAAAGAAAATAAATTTGTTTTTGATGAAAAATCTTGCCCGGTAACTGCAACAATGCAGGTTTTAGGTGGAAAATGGAAAGCAATTTTAATTAATGCTATCTATCATACCTCTCCTGCAAGGTTTGGAGAATTGAAGCGAAGTGTAATTGGAATTACTCAGTCAATGCTTACTCAGCAGTTGAGAGAATTAGAAAATGATGGGGTAATAAGCAGGAAAATTTATGCTGAAATCCCACCACGGGTTGAATACACATTAACCGAGTTTGGGCTTACGTTGTCGCCAATAATGCTATCTATGGCTAAGTGGGGGGAAGAATACAGAATGAAAAAGCAAAAGGTTTAATCGTTTCTAACTATTTAAATTAACTACAAACGATGGATTTGACATTTTATAAATTTTAAAATTCTTAAAAATGGACAATGTGTCATATTATTTGAAATTATTTCACAATTAAATGCCATATTGGCTCTTAATTGTTATTGGATCATTTTTTGAAAAAAGGGTGTCAAACGATAAACAATTATATAAATATAAAAATCATGGTACTTTTAAAATCAAAACCACAGACTTATTTTAACGACGTATTTATTCCATCACAATTTCATGGAATGCTAAATGAAATTCTTTCACCTAAAACTGATAAGAAAGAATTTTCACCTAAAGCCGAACTGATCGAAAAAGAAAAACATTTCGAGATCAATATGGCTTTACCGGGAATGAAAAAAGAAGATGTTAAAATCAGCATCGAAAACGACCGCCTGATTGTTTCGGGTGAAAAGAAATCATTTGAATCTGTAGAAGGCGAAAAAGTTCATTTCAGTGAATTGAATTATGGCGCTTTCAACAGACAGTTTAACCTTGGAAAGGTAAACAGAACCGGAATAGAAGCTACTTTTAATGATGGCATCTTAACCGTTTCCTTACCTAAATCTGAGGAAGCTCAATCTCTTAATATTGAAATTCAGTAATTTGTTTTAATTTGTTGAAGAAAGCCTTTGGATTAAAAACCAGAGGCTTTTTTTATTTTGATTATCGGATAATCATTCCTGCCATTGGTTGCGCCACAGGCATAATTATAAGGTCGTTGATGTTAACATGTGCAGGACGTGTTACAATCCAATTAATGGCATCTGCAATGTCATCTGCAACTAAGTTCTCAAATCCTTCATAAACTTTTTCTGCTCTCTCGCTATCACCTTCAAAACGCACAAGTGAAAACTCTGTTTCAACAGCACCTGGATTTACTGCTGAAACTTTAATCGGGTATTTTACAAGATCGAGGCGCATGCTTCTGTTAAGCGCATCTACAGCGTGTTTGGTGCTGCAATAAACGTTTCCCATGCTGTAAATTTCTTTACCAGCAATGCTGCCGATATTAACAATATGACCGGTTTTGTTGGCTATCATTAAAGGTACAACATTACGGGTGACATAAAGCAAACCTTTAATATTAGTATCAATCATTGTGTCCCAATGGTCCATATTTCCACTTTCAATAGGTGCCAATCCCATTGCCAGTCCGGCATTGTTTACTAAAATATCAATTTTTTTCCATTCATCCGGAATAGATTCAATTGCAGTTTTAACAGCATCTCTTTCTCTGACATCAAAAGGCAAAAGCAATACTTCAGAACCATAATTTTTTTCAAGATCAGATTTAAGAACTTCTAGTCTTTCCAGTCTTCTGGCATTTAAAATTAGCTTGTAATTATTTTTAGCAAATAACCTTGCGCATGCTTCGCCAATGCCCGAGCTTGCTCCTGTAATAAATATGATCTTTTCCATAAACTTTGCGCGAAGTTAATATTCATTAATGAATGCAGGGCAATCGGCAAATAAAAAGCCGGCTAATGATTAGTTAGCCGGCTAAATTAAATTCGTTGGTTTGTTCAGTTATTGTAGTCTTAGACTTGGCCAAACTGAGTCAACGACTTGTGATTATTTGCAGCAAGAACAACCGCAGTTGCAATCTTCGCCTGTGCAATTATCACCGCAGCTGCATTCTGTGCCGCAGCAGGTTTCGTTGCACACTTTAGTATCGCAACAGTTTGAATTTGTTTTAGTGCTTAAAGCGTAAGTTGTACCTGTAACAGCTATTAATAAAGCTGAAGCGGCAATGATCATTTTCTTTTTCATGATTGTGTTTTTTAAATGTTATTAAATGTAAAATAAATTTGAGGACCCTTTAAAGGATCATAATAAAAGATGTTAAAGTTAAAGGCAGGTCCGATTAGGGAAATGCAGAAATCCTAAATGACGATAGTCCTGTTTTTAATAAACAGGGGGCATTTAGACTTGTCAGGCTGTGCCTTTAAAAGAAAATGTTGATTGATCTCACTTGTAAATAC
This sequence comes from Bacteroidia bacterium, assembly GCA_014376345.1. Lineage (GTDB taxonomy): Bacteria > Bacteroidota > Bacteroidia > NS11-12g > UBA955 > JACMRS01. Next base: position 2,372 of record JACMRS010000047.1, read on the forward strand.
AATAACATTTAAATGTCTGTAATTAACAAAGTGAGCAGGTTGAGAAATGTTTTTTAATGTTGAGGGAGTTGGAGCAGGTTTGTGAGAAACAGTAAATTTATAATATGCTTTTTTTTCAGAACAGCATTTACTTTCTTTTACTTTACAGCAACTTTTAACTTCTTTATTTCCAAATGAAATACCTGCGATATTATTTCCGCAAAAATGAAGATTTGCTGAGATACCTGTGGTGCAGGTAAAATAAAATATTGTTAATAATATGGCAGCAAACCGTTTCATTGAATACAAATATACACTTTATTTTTTAAATGGCCTCCTGAAATTCTTTTTATCGCCCTCTCTTCTTGCCGAAGGATTATATGCAGGAACTGCGCCAAATTCTTCGGGTACAGGCAGTTTGTTTACAGCACTTCCTAAAAGCTTTTCAATTACAGCAAATTTATACTGCTCGCTTTCAGAAATCAGTGTGTATGCAGTGCCGCTTGTTTCCGCTCTGGCAGTTCTGCCAATACGGTGTATGTAATCTTCACCATCGTGGGGAACATCAAAGTTTATTACCAGATCTATGCCATCTATATCGATGCCTCTTGAAAGTATGTCTGTAGCAATAATGATTTTTGTTCTTTTAGCTTTAAAATCTGCCACAACTTTTTCTCTTTCACTTTGCTCAAGGTCTGAATGTATTTCTGCAACAGGCATTCTGGCTTTCAGCAATAACTGAGTGAGGGATTTTACTTTTTGTTTGGTACCGCAAAAAACTACAATACTGGTAAACTGAACTTTTGATAATAAGTGTTTTACAAGAGGCGCTTTTTGTCCTTCATAAACAACGAATGCATTTTGAGATATTTTTGCAGGCGGTTTAGAAATGGCAATATTTACTTCTTCAGGATCGTTTAAAATTTTACGCGCTAGATCCCTGATTTTTGGAGGCATGGTAGCAGAAAATAAAAGTGTTTGTCTTTTCTTTGGCATAAATGACATAATTTTCATAATGTCTTCATTGAAACCCATGTCAAGCATTCTGTCTGCTTCATCTAGAATTAAATATTCAAGATTATCGAGATTTACGTAGCCCATATTCAGGTGCGTAATCATTCGGCCGGGAGTACAAATTACCAGTTCAGTTCCTTTACTTAAAGCCTGCTTTTCAGTTGTAAAAGATGTGCCATCGCCACCACCATAAACAGCAATAGCACTGATTGGTGTAAAGTAAGACAGTCCTTCCATATTCTGTTCAATTTGCACTGCAAGTTCACGGGTTGGCACTATTACAATTGCTTTTATTCCAGGCGTTTCCGGCTCTGTAAGCAGTCTGTTAATTACAGGTAGCAGAAAAGCGGCAGTTTTGCCTGTGCCTGTTTGCGCAGAGGCAATTATATCTTTACCCTGAAGTATAATCGGTATTACTTTTTCCTGAACCGGAGTTGCAGTGGTATAGTTAATGGCATCAATGCCGTCTAGAAGTCTCTGGTCGAAGCCAAATTCTGTAAAATTCAAATTATTATTTTTCTAAAACCCGCAAGATAAGGAGGAATTTTTGAATTTCTGATTTTTTGAATTTCTGATTTTAAAGTTTTAGCTTATCCAAAAAACTACTATGACTATCCTTCGACTTGTTTAGAAACCGCCCTTTAAAAAACGCGGGTGACTGTCCTTCGACAAAGCTCAGGAACCAAGCTTGTCGAAGTCCGCGTTTTTTCGCTAACGCTTTCTTTCCTGAATGCTTGCAATCAAAGTGTTCCCTGAGCTATGATGACAGTCTCAGTGACCGCACACAATAATATTTAGATACCGCTTGAAGGAATGATTACAGATAGCTGATTAATTGCATCGGGTAGAATATTTATTCTGATTACCTAACACTATCTTTGCACCCTTAAATGTCAGAAAAAAGCAAAAGCATATCAGGAGGCGTGTTTGATTTAAAGCTGTTGCGGCGCATTTTCGGACTGGCATCTCCATTTCGACAAAAGGTATTTTGGGCTGTTTTTACCACCATTTTGCTGGCATTAATTACACCGCTTCGCCCGTGGCTAATTGAAAAAGCACTGAACAACAATGTAGCAACCGGAGATGTTAACGGATTGACACTCATTTGTGCATTTATTCTTGTTTTAATGATTGCAGGCACATTACTGCAATTCTGGAACGAATATATTACAAGCTGGATAGGGCAGGGTGTTATTAAAATTTTGAGAATGAGGGTATTTAAACACATCGTTTCTTTGCGTCTGAAATTTTTCGATAAAACTCCAGTTGGCACTATGGTTACCAGAAGTGTGAGTGATGTAGAAACGATAGCTGATTTATTTGGTGAAGGAATTATAACCATTACAGGCGATGTACTTCAAATCATCACGATTACAGTTTTTATGCTGGCACTCGATTGGAAATTAACAGTTATTTCTTTGTCTGTTTTGCCTGTTTTATTTTATGCCTCACATATTTTCCGGATCAAAGTAAAATCTTCATTTCAGGATGTGCGGAATGCGGTTGCTAAACTAAATGCTTTTGTACAGGAAAGAATAACAGGAATGGCCATTGTTCAGATATTTAACCGCGAAAATAAAGAGTACAATAAATTTAAAAGTATCAACAATGAACATTATAAAGCCAATGACAGAAGTGTTCTGTATTATTCAGTTTTTTATCCGGTTATTGAAGTAATAACAGCCATCTCACTCGCACTGCTTGTGTGGTGGGGAACCAGGCAAATGACTGGTGCCGCAATCGCTGATTTTGGTACACTGACAGCTTTTATTTTGTATATTAATATGTTTTTCCGACCGATCCGGATTCTTGCTGACAGGTTTAATAATATTCAAATGGGAATGGTGGCTGCAGAAAGAATTTTTAAGCTTTTGGATGATAAAGACAACTTAGAAGTAAGCGGTACTGTTTCGGCAGAAAAAGTGACAGGAAAAATTGAATTTAAGAATGTGTGGTTTGCTTACGATGATGAAAATTATGTTCTGAAAGATGTTTCATTTGTACTTGAACCGGGTAAAACACTGGCTATTGTTGGTCCTACAGGTGCGGGGAAATCTTCTGTAATAAGTTTGCTAAGCAGATTTTATGATATTAATAAAGGAGAAGTTTTAGTTGATGGTGTGAATATTAAAGACATCAAAACAGCTGACCTTAGAAAAAATATTGCAGTTGTTTTGCAGGATGTTTTTTTATTTTCAGGAACCGTTTCAGAGAACATCAGGTTGCACCATCCCGACCTTTCGGAAGAGACAATAATTGAAGCAGCAAAATCTGTAGGTGCTTTTGAGTTTATTAATAAGTTGCCTTTGAAATTCGATTATAAAGTAATGGAACGCGGAAGTACTTTAAGTCTTGGGCAGCGTCAATTGATTTCATTTGTAAGGGCACTGGCTTTCGACCCTGCAGTAATAGTATTAGATGAAGCAACTTCTTCGGTAGATACAGAAACAGAGCAAGTTATACAAACAGCAGTATCTAACCTTTTAAAAGGCAGAACCAGCATTGTGATTGCGCACCGTTTGTCTACTATCAGAAATGCGGATAACATTCTGGTGCTTGAGAAAGGAAGTATTTCAGAACAAGGTACTCACGAAGAACTTATCGAAAAAAGTGGCGCTTATGCAAAACTTTACCATTCTTCGGGAGTAGAGGTTTAGGGTATTAATAAAGGCAAACAGCTTTTTTGATTTTCCAAAGGAAATCATTATTGTCCTAATTGTCTTTTAAGTCCTTTTAGGATTTTCCAAGAAAATCATTATTGTCCTTATTGTTTTTTAAGTCCTTAAAAGATTTCCAAAGAAAATCATTAATGTCCTTAATTGTCTTTTAAGTCCTTAAAAGCCACCCAGGTGGCAGTATAAATGCCATCCACTTATTATTTCCTTTAAACAATACCTCTCCTCAGATTAAAAATCTTATTTTTGCCACATGGAAACGGTAGTTAGTGGTATCAGGCCAACGGGGATGCTTCATTTGGGAAACTATTTTGGTGCTGTAAAGAATTTTCTTCGCATGCAGAATGAATTTAATTGCTATTTTTTTATTGCTGATTACCATTCTCTAACAACGCATCCGAATCCTGCCGACCTTCACGGGTCTGTAAAAAGGGTGCTTGCAGAATACATTGCAATGGGTCTTGATCCTGATAAATGTACTTTATTTCTGCAAAGTGATCTTCCTGAAATAGCTGAACTTTATCTGTTTCTGAACATGAATGCTTACATGGGTGAGCTTGAAAAAGTGCCTACGTTTAAAGATAAAGTGCGCACACAACCCGAAAATGTAAATGCTGGATTATTGACTTATCCTACTTTAATGGCTGCTGATATTCTGATTCACAAAGGTGTGAAAGTACCTGTGGGGAAAGATCAGGAACAGCATCTGGAAATG
>JACMRS010000048.1 GCA_014376345.1 Bacteroidia bacterium
GATACTTTAATACTTGAATTTAAAGACACATTTAAAAAATGGAGCAGGGTATGGGCAGTTACAGGCACCAAATCAAAACCATTTAAACAAATTCTTCAGGGAATTATAGATGGTAAATATCTCGGACCTGATTTTCAGTTCAGATTTGTAAATTACACTAAAAATACCGGTAATCTGAATCAGTGGCATCTTGATTATATCAGAATCAACAGGGCGCGTAACAGGTATGACACAATTGTTGAGGACCTGGCAATTAATAAGGTTCCGGGTTCGGCACTTCAGAATTATAATGTAATGCCTTACGATCATTTGCTTGCTGATTATAACAACGAACGCGCTCCACAAATTAAGCTTGCTTACAGAAATAATTTTAACACTACAAAAAACGTTACTTTAAAATATGATGCGTACAACAGATATGGTAACAAAATCGGTTCAACGTCTTATAACACAATTAACAACAACGTTTTACCTAATTCTGATACTTTTGAAAATCTGCCAAACATAAGGTTTGACACACTTTCAGGAAAGAAACCAATTATTCGTTTTGTCTATAAAATGTCTGAAAAAGATCCCGGCTTGGTTGAAAATCCGATTATTGACAAAACACCTTCCGACTATTACAATTCGGTACTTGATACTAACAATACGATAACGTATACTCAAAGATTTGACAGCTATTTTGCTTATGATGACGGCAGTGCTGAAGGTGGTTTTGGTTTGGATTATGCGAGCCTTCCTCCTGGTCCGGGCTATATTGCATACAAGTTCAGGATGAATAAAGCAGACACGTTACGCGGAATTTCTATTTTCTTTAATCAATCTGTAGCCGATGTTTCAACTGTTCCTTTTGATCTGATACTTTGGAAAGACATTACCGCGCCGCCATCTACAGGTATGGGTAGCGATAAGATTATTTACAGAATTCCTGTTTATAATATTAAATACACTGATACGATTAATGGCTTTCAGAATTTTGTTTTTGATACAACAATTGTGTTGCCTCAGGGTAATTTTTACATCGGCTGGCAGCAGAATACCAATTACATTCTGAATGTGGGATTTGACAACAATTACCGTTACAACGGCAACAATGTTAGAAACCCGAATATTTATTACAACCTTGTGGGTGACTGGCAGGCGATCAGTCCAAATATACAGGGTGCAATTATGATGAGACCTTTGATTGGGGAGGTTGTTAAAGATCTTACCAGTGTTAAGCAAACAATATTTAATGCGAAATCATTTTCAATTTACCCTAATCCTTCGGAAGGGTCAATAAATATTGATGCAGGTCAAATAAACCCGGTTAATGTTGAGGTGTTTGATGTGTTTGGCAGAAAGATTTACAACTCTAAAGATAAATTTGAAAGTATTGATTTATCAGGATTTTCAAATGGTAATTATATTATAAAACTCACCGATATTTTGGGTGTGAGTTATATTCAGAAATGTATTAAAACAGATTAAATTTATATGACCGATATAAACGTTCAGGAATTACAAGAAAGGCTAAAAGCAGGTGAAAAAATAAACCTGATAGACGTAAGAGAGCCTTGGGAATATGAAGAGTTTAATCTTGGAGGACAACTTATTCCTTTGGGTGATCTTCAGGGTAAAATTGATGATCTTGAAGAGATGAAAGATCAGGAAGTTATAATTCATTGCCGCTCGGGAGCCAGAAGCAGTGCAGCAAAGCAGTTTATGGTGCAGAATGGTTTTACCAACGTAAGAAATTTACTTGGTGGTGTTGTGGCTTACCAGGCATTAAAATAAATTCTAATAATTGAAGGGGCGGGCACCTATACAAAGCATTATTGTTTTTGCGACCTGCTTTGGATTTCTTCTTGCAATATTTTGCTGCTCACCTTCAGATAAAAAAGTTGTAGCTGCAGAAGTTTCACCTTACTTAAATCTTGGAGACAGTGCCCATTATCTTGGCATTAATGCGTGCCGCAATTGCCATTTGGATAAGTATGCCACTTTTCTGGAAACAGGCATGGGCAGTTCATTTGATGTTGCCTCAAGATTAAAATCTTCAGCACAATTTGAAGGCATAAAACCTGTTTATGATTCGTTTAAAAATCTGTATTATTTTCCATTCTGGAAAAATGATAAAATGTTTATTTCGGAATACAGATTAAAAGGGAAGGACACCGTTTATAAACGGACAGAACAAATTTCTTACATAATAGGTTCAGGACACCACACCAATTCGCACATGACTGCAGAAAATGGTTATGTGTTTCAGGCGCCTTTAACATTTTATACCCAGCTTGGCAAATGGGATCTTCCACCCGGATTTGAAAACGGAAACAACAGCAGGTTTGGCAGAAGAATTGGCCTTGAATGCATGAGTTGCCATAATGCACTTCCTCAGGAAGTTGAAGGCTCTGACAACAGGTATTCTGATATTCCTCATGGAATCAGTTGCGAGCGTTGTCATGGGCCGGGATCAATTCATGTTGCGCAAAAAGAGAAAGGCATTGTTGTAGACACAAAGGCAGGTCCTGATTATACTATTGTAAATCCATCAAGGTTGCCTTGGAAAAGGCAGATTGACGTTTGTCAGCGTTGTCATTTGCAGGGAGATATTGTCTTGAAACCCGGAAAATCATTTCATGATTTTAAACCCGGAATGGAACTCAGTTCTGTGTTTGATGTCTTTTCACCATCATTTGAAGATGGCGGAGAAAATTTTGTGATGGCCGCACATGCAGAGCGTTTCCAGCAAAGTGAATGTTTTATTAAATCGAATAAAGGTGCTATTAATAACGACAATCCTAAACTGATTTTTACTTGTATCAGTTGTCACAATCCACACGTATCTGTAAGAAAAACAAACGTATTGAATTTTAATACTGTTTGTAAAAATTGTCATACAGAACCAAAGCAAACTTGTACTGAAAAGGTTGCAATTCAGGCTAAAGCAGAATTCAATTGTGTTTCTTGTCACATGCCGCAAAGAGGCGCTGCTGATATTCCGCATGTATCTGTTCACGACCATTATATCCGCAAACCGGGTAAGTCTGAAGATGTCAAAAAAAGCTCAGGAAATCCAACAGGATTGGTTTGCATTACTAATGATAAGCCAGATGTTCGTACACTTTTAGAGGCTTATACTTCATACTATGAAAAGTTTGAACATAATAAAATGTACTTGCAGAAAGCTGAAGAACTGATTCAAAAACTCGATCTTAAAAACAATGACCATGTTATTGCGCTGATTCATTTTTATTATACTAAAAATGATTATTCGGAAATAGTTAAAGCATCTAAAAATTACAAACATATTAATGATGGCTGGACTGCTTACCGCATCAGTAGAGCGTTTGACAATCTGAATAAAATTGATCAGTCAGAGTTTTGGATTGAAAAAGCCTGTGAGTCTGAGAAAGAAAACATTGAATTTCTTTTGCAAAGAGGCATCACGGCAATTGAATTAAATAAGGTTTTAAAAGCCCGAGAGCAGTTTAATGATATCAATAAACGGTATTCAAAAAATGCCAGATCATGGGCCTATTTGGGATATACTTATGCATTAGAAAAAAATCCTTCAAAGGCAAAAGAATATTATTTGAAAGCGTTGAGTCTTGATCCAGATTTAATGCTTGCGCTTACCAATCTTGCAGATTTGTATAAGGCATCCGGAGATAAAATTCATCTTAAAGAAATCATTGAAAGAATACTTGTAATAGAACCTGGCAATACTGCGGTTGCCGGGATCTGGGATTAATTTAGTAATAATTATTGTTTTATTGCTTGGAAATTTGTCTTAAATTTGTAGACAATAGTCTATATTATGAGTTTGAATTTAAGTGCTACAATTGAAAAACAATGGGACAAGGAATTGTCTGCGGTTATTGTTAGGTCTACAATAGATGGGAAAAAGTCTAATCATAAAAAGTTAAATATACCTGATTTTTTTTCAGACAGGGTATTGATAATAAAGGTAATTCAAGCAGGATTGCCTTATTCATTTTTTAATTTAATATTAAACTTTGCTCCTTTTACTGAAAAAGATTGGTCTGAATTTCTAGATCTTTCAGGAAAATCACTTCAGCGATATAAACAATCGGAAAAAGATTTTAGGCCAATTCATTCAGAAAAGATTATTGAAATGGCAGAGGTTACTATAACAGGATTGGATGTTTTTGGAGACATGGAAAAATTTAGAATGTGGCTTCATACACCAAGTTTTGCTTTGGGAAGTGTTTGTCCCGTTGAACTTTTGAAAGATTCTTATGGCAAAGAGCTTGTTATGTCAGAGCTTATTAAAATTGAGCATGGCATTTTAGCCTGATGGAAGTATTCAGACTTTGCAAAAGTAAATTTTCCGGTGAACTTTCGGGAAAAGGTGCAGCAATTATGGGTGGCAGGTGGAATTCGCCAGGTATAGAAATTATCTATACCTCTTCTAACCGATCTCTCACAATGGCTGAAGTTGCAGTTCATTTTAATGCAGCAATGGTACCTGTTGATTATATGATGGTGACTATTTTAATTCCTGATAGTCTTAGTGTCAAAAAAATTATGTTAAAAGAGCTTCCTGAAAATTGGAATTGTTTTCCGCCTTTATCTGTTATTCACCATTTTGGAGATAAATTTGTTTCAGAAAAAAAGTATTGTCTTTTGGAGGTTCCATCGGCTGTAACACAAGGTGATTATAATATTTTAATTAATCCTAACCATCCTGATTATAAAAAGATTAAAATCAAAATTATCGAAAAATTTCCTTTAGACAGAAGAATCTTTAAAGGATAAGATTACTTTTTTGTCGATTGAATATTTTCGATCCAGCCAAGTAATTCTTCACGACCCAGTTTTGTTTCAGCTGAAGTAATAAAATACTCAGGAATTTGTTCCCAACTCTCGAAAAGTTTTTCCTTAAAAGCTTCAACATTCGCATCCAGAACAATCTGA
>JACMRS010000005.1 GCA_014376345.1 Bacteroidia bacterium
CTCAAGAAATCAAAAATAAAAGATCAACTATTGACAGCATTCAATTCAATTATAAAATTATTGATTTAAAAGAAAATTCATTTAAAATAACAGCTTCCTTAATTAACGATAGAAATGACACTGTGCGTTTTTTAAGTCATAGCTGTTCAGGGGATTATATCTATTTGAAATATGATACAGCATCGTTTTTAATTTCTCATGAAATTTCATGCAATGCTTCATGGCCGGTAATTATTAAAATTGCACCGAAAAGTAAATATGTTTTTTCAGCCGAACTTGTTTGTTTAAAAATTAACAAAAAGCCGGAATTGTCTTTTTATTTCAATCAGGTCTCAAGTACATTTAATATTGCCACATATAAAAACAGTAATGAAGATTATATTAGTAATCATAAACCTGAGAATCTTATTATTGGTAAAGAAATTTATTAATTCATGAATCCAATCAACCTCGAATTCAAATCAAATAAAACACCTGAAGAGATTTTTTCATACTTATCGGATATGACAAAATTTGCCTCGGTGCATCCTGTAATTTCTAAAATTGACAAATTGCAAGGTGGCAATTATCTGGTTTATGAAACTCTTAAGTTTGCGGGCATTCCCATTTCTTTCACCTACCCTGTTGTTGTATTAAGTGACAGTGAAGAAAATCAGGTTTGCATTAGAGCTACGGTTATGAAAATAACTAAGATTGAGATGAATATCAGCATTTTATCTAAAGGTGGTGGTTCATTAATTAAAGAAGAAATCAGTTTTAAAAGTTTTCTTCCGGTGAAAAAAATAATGGCGGGTATTTTCAGGAAGCAGCATGCGGAGTTGTTTGACAATATTGAAAAGGATAAATTGAAATGAGACTATTAATCTTATGATTATTGTTTGTTTCTGTTGTTTTCGGTTGTGGTATGGGTAATGATAAGAAAGATAAAAATCAATATGATGCTGAAGATTATATTAAAGTTTTAAAGCAAAGTAAGGTTGATTCAGATTTTGAGTATTCTTCACAAAGAGACACTTTTCTTTTGGGTGATATTAATAACGACGGAATTAATGATACCGGCTATTTAGATTATTCTCAAAAGATAAGCCTAGACAGCGGAGCAATTTTAAAAAATTATTCTAAATGTTCGGATATGACTGTAACATTTTCATCAGGTATAAAAGATCTTGAAATTGAAGTTACCGATGGATTATTTATTGAAAAGGCACCTGATTTAAATGGTGATGGCTCAAATGATATTATAATTTATTCATATTGGGTTACAGGATACTGGTATCAAATGCATGCTTATTCATTTAACAATAATAAATGGAACAGGCTTGCACAAGTAAAAGTTTTTATAGATGATGATAAAAGCACAGAAAACAGAATTGTAAAGAAAAATAATAAATATTACCTTGCCGGAGATAAATGGAATAAGGATTTTTCAGAAATTTTATTCCGCAGCGATTTAGTGAAAATAATACCTGAATAGAAAATGAAACAACTGTTAATATTATTAACTTTTATACTGACTATTTCATCATGTAGCTATTATGATGAAAAGCAAAAGCAGCCCGGAGAAAGGGAATGCCGTCCGTTTTTCTTTTACGACAAAATTGAACATTACAGAATAACAGTTAGTGAGGGCAAAATCTGGGATCTTGAATCTAATGAAAACAGAACTCCGGAAGAAGATAAGTACCTGGAAATGCTTTCTCGTTATTTTCCTGATGAACTGGAAGATACGATGATTTTAAAAGATCTTGAAAAATTCGGATATAAAAAGGCATTGGTATCACGCGAAAAATTTGACAAGATCGATGAGATCTTTTGCAGTCGTTATAACAGGGATGATGATAAATATTCATGTCTGACAGTTTTTCGTGATATTTTAATTTTTAAAAAAGAGAACGAAATTATCGGAGTTGCAAAGGTTTGTTTCAATTGCGGACAAAACCACATTATAGGCACCAATAACGAAACATTGTATTTTGGTAATAATGGCGACTATGACAGGCTTTATGAGTTGTTGTATTGAGAATTTGAAAAAGCCTCACCCTGCCCTCTCCAAAGGAGAGGGTTTTGTTAAATCATGATAGTGGTTGTCATCTAACAAGGAATTGCATCCCCCGTTAAGTGCATGAACCCCAAAAGAGGCTTAGGACTATGAAATTTCTCTTTAAATCATTTATACAATTTATTTTAAACCTAAAATATTTAAACTATTTTTGATTAAACATGAAAATAGATACCTCCTTTTTAGAACGCTGTATTGCAACTTTGGATAAAGCATCAATCCTTCTTTCAAAAGAAAATACTGAAAATATTGATTATGACATTTATAAATTTGCTGCTGTTAAAGAATATGAAATTATCCTTGAACAAAGCGGAAAACTTCTTAAAAAAGCACTGACTCCCTACTTTTCCTCTTCACTTTCTGTAGACAAACTAACTTTCAAAGATCTTTTTAGAAATGCTTTGCAGAAAAACATTATCACAGATGTAGAATGTGAAAGATGGCTTAATTACAGAGAAAACAGAAACAATACTGCACATGAATATGGCATTAATTTCGCAGAAGAAACTATTGAGCTTTTGCCTTCATTTATTTTGGATGCTACTCAACTTTGTCATTCGACAAAACAACTAAATGCAGACTAATGATTCTGAGAGAAAAAGACAGAGAAAGACTTTTAACTATTTTTTCGATGCTTTCGATTCCCGTTGAAGTATGGGCTTACGGAAGTCGTGTTAAAGGAACTGCACACAGTGGCAGCGACCTTGATCTGGTAATCAGGTCTCAGAATTTGAAACGGATTCCCTCCGACATATTTTCACAATTGAAAGAAACAATTCATGACAGTACAATTCCAATTCTGATTGATATAAAAGACTGGGCAACAATTCCTGAAAGTTTTCACAAGAACATACTTCAACAATATGAGGTTTTCTTTAAAAACATTTAATTTGATCATCCAACAGGATGATTCACAATCACCAAAATTCGTAATTCGCAATTTATTTTTTTCGTAATTCGTAATTCCGTAATTCGTAATTAATTTTTTTCGTAATTCGTAATTTATTTTGTAATTCGTAATTAATATTTTGCCTTCAACCTCTCATAAACCCCATTTAGTCTTTCCGCAACAACAGTATCACTGAAATTATGAATAATCTTATTGTAGGCTATTACGTTTTCTTCTTTATTTTCTAATCTCAAAATAGCCTCTGAAATACTATTAATATCCAAAGGATTAAAATACAGTGCCGCATCTCCCACAATTTCTTTAAACACACTGATATTACTACAGGCAACTGGTAAATGACATTGAATAGCCTCCAGCAAAGGAATGCCAAATCCCTCAAACTCACTTGGATAAATAAATGCTGAAGCTGTTGCATAAACATCCGGCATTTGCGCTGAATTAATATTGGTCATAAACTTTATCCTGTCTATTATTCCAAATTTTCTTACCAAAGATTCACATGAAATAAATGTTTCGCCGGGTCTTCCTGCAAGTAATAAATTCATGCCCGTTTTAGCTGAAACCTTTGCAAAAGCTTCTATCAACCTCAAATGATTTTTCCTGTTTTGAAAACTACTCAGGTAAAGTATTACAGGTGGCGATTTCTTTTCTAAATTGTTATTTGCTATTGAAAATGAAGGACTGCATACCTGGTGTACTACTTCTATTTTACCTGCATCTGCTTTAAAATATTTAACAAGATCTTCTTTTGTCTGTTCACTTGTAGCAATTACAATATCTGCATTTTTACAAGCGTAAGCTGTTTTATACTGATAAATAAGTCTGTCTACAGGTTTATAATATTGGGGATACATTTTAAAAATGACATCATGAATTGTAACAACAGATTTAATCCCTTCTTCTTTCAATCCCATCGGAATTTCATTACTCAAGCCATGAAACAATTCAATACCGAGCTTTTTCAGGTCTTTTGCAATGCCAAAACTTCTCCAGTAAAAAGCTGGCTTCGTTGAAGTTACAATACCAACTTCGGGCGGAACCTGATAGTTGCTGTTAGCAGTTGGACTGAATAAAAAATACTCGTTACCGGGGCGCTGCTCAGCCATCATTCTAACTAAATCACGACTGTAATTTCCAAGTCCGGAATTATTTCCGAAATACCGTTTTGCGTCGTAACCAATTTTCATTCTGATGCAATTAATATAATATTATACACTGACACCATAATCCCTCAAAGCGCTATTCAGCGAGGTTTTAAGGTCTGTAGATTCTTTTCTTTTGCCAATAATTAGCGCACATGGCACCTGGTATTTTCCTGAAGGAAACTCCTTGTCATAACTACCCGGAATCACCACACAACGAGATGGCACCCTTCCAACATGAATTACAGGTTCTGGTCCTGTTACATCAATAATTTTAGTAGACATTGTTAGCGTAACACCTGCTCCCAGTACAGCTTCTCTTTCAACATGAACGCCTTCAACAACAATACATCTTGATCCGACAAAACAATCATCTTCAATGATAACCGGAGCTGCCTGTATTGGCTCAAGAACGCCGCCAATACCAACACCACCGCTCAAGTGAACATTCTTGCCTATTTGTGCGCAAGATCCTACTGTGGCCCAGGTATCTACCATTGTGCCTGAATCTACATAAGCGCCAATGTTTACAAAGCTTGGCATTAATATCACACCTTTGGCAATATAACTTCCATGACGGGCTATAGCGCCATAAACAGAACGAACACCCAGTTTCTCGTAATCGGATTTTAAAGGTATTTTGTCGTAAAATTCATACGGACCGCTGTGGAATGTTTCCATTGTTTTAATAGGAAAATACAGTAAAACTGCTTTTTTAATCCAGTCGTTTACCTGCCAGTTATCGCCTGAAGGCTGCGCTACACGGTAAGTTCCGGCGTTTAAACCATTGATAACTACTTCAATTGCTTCTCTTGTTTCCGGTGTGGAAAGTAACTCACGGTTGTCCCATGCTTTTTCTATTGTCTCTCTCAGGTTTTGCATTACGCGCAAAATTGGGCAAATTTGCAGGGATTATCCAAATTTATTTTAAAAATATTTCAATGTACAAACCTTTTTATTTTATTTCAGGCACCCTGCTCCTTCTGGTTTGCCTTTGTCTGAACACTACAACAATTAACGCTCAGAAAATGCTGAGCATTGAAGACGCTGTTTTAGGAAGAGAAACCGGCTCCATGAAATCACTGTCTCCGAAAAATCTGATTCAGTTACAATGGTTGCCTTCCGGAAAGAAAGCAAGTTATGTTGTGAAAGATAAAATAGCAATCTGGGATCTGGAAAAAGGGACTGTTGATTCATCAATAACTGCAGCATCTTTTAATACAGCTAATAAATCTACTATAGGGTCAACATACAAAATCATGGAATCTTTCCCTGCTTTTAAATGGATTGACAACAGCAGTTTCCGTTTTCAACTTGGCAATATCTGGTACAGCTTTAATATTGTCAGCAATACCACTAAAAAAATTACAGAGATTCCTGCAGAAAATGTTTCTGTAGAATATCATGAAGGCAGCAATAATGTTGCATACACAAAAGACGAAAACATCTATGTGGTAACTGCAGGTGGCGAAACAAAACAAGTAACCACAGACGGCAAAAAAGGACTGGTTTATGGAGAAACTGTTCACCGCAGTGAGTTCGGTATCACAAAAGGACTTTTCTGGAGCAACGACGGAAAGAAACTGGCTTTTTACAGAATGGATGAAAGCATGGTTCCTGATTATTTTATTTATAACAACAACACTATTCCGGCCTCTTCAACAATTTTTAAATATCCTACAGCAGGTTCTGTAAGTCACCATGTAACAATTGGTATTTACAATGTTGAGACAGGAAAAACTGCTTACCTGCAAACAGGCGAGCCGGCAGAGCAATATCTAACTAACATTACCTGGAGTCCTGATAACAATTTCGTTTATGTTGCAATTGTCAACCGCGGACAAAATCAAATGAATTTAAACCGTTATCGCATTTCTGATGGCGGACTTGACTTAAATCTTTTTGAAGAAAAGCATGAAAAATATGTGGAACCTGAGCATGGTCCGAGTTTTTTACCAAATGATCACACTAAATTTATCTGGTTAAGTGAGCGAGACGGTTTCAATCATTTGTATCTTTATTCGACAGATGGCAAACTTGTAAAACAGCTGACACAAGGCAACTGGCTGGTTACTGAAATTATCGGATATAGTGCTAAAGGTGATAAAGTATTTTTTACAAGCACAAAAGATAGTCCGCTTGAAAGACAATTATACAGTGTAGCAATTAAAAGCGGCGCAATTACAAAACTGACGAAAGAAATAGGTACGCATGCTGTACTTCCGAATGCAACCTGCAGTTATTTTATAGACAATGTTTCATCAATTGACATTCCCCATAACATTAATATTATAAGTGAGAAAGGTGAGAATAAAAAAATAATGCTCACTGCTCCGAATCCGCTTGCAGAATACAGCATGGGAAAAACAACTTTGTTTCCAATTACACATAATGGCACAGAGCTTTATTGCAGAATGATTACGCCTCCTAATTTTGATTCAACTAAAAAATATCCTGTAGTAGTTTATTTATATGGCGGACCGCATGCGCAGATGAATGTCAACCGCTGGCTTGCAGGTTCAAACCTTTGGATGCAGTATATGGCACAGCAGGGATATATAGTCTTTACGCTTGATAACAGAGGATCGGATAACAGAGGACTAGCATTTGAAAACTCAGTTTTCAGACAACTTGGAACACTGGAAATGGAAGACCAGCTTGCCGGAGTAGCCTTTCTAAAAAATCTGCGTTTTGTAGATGGCAGCAGAATGGGAATTCATGGTTGGAGTTTTGGCGGATTAATGACAACCACCATGATGACACGAGCTCCGGGAGTATTTAAAGTCGGCGTAGCCGGCGGCCCGGTAATAGACTGGAAAATTTACGAGATTATGTATACAGAACGTTATATGGATACACCTGAAGAAAATCCGGAAGGCTACAAGAAAGCCAATCTACTGGGTTATGCCAATAATCTACAGGACAAGTTATTGATGATTCACGGATGTGATGACGATGTGGTACTTTGGCAGCACAGTTTATTGTATTCTAAAACCTGTGTAGACAACAATAATATCAACTTAGATTATTTTGTATATCCAGGCCACAAGCATAACGTGCAAGGCAAGAACAGAGTACACCTGATGAAAAAAATCTCGCAGTATCTGGTCGACAACATATAGAAGAATTTCTAATTTCTGATTTTTTGATTTCTGATTTTGGGGGGAAGAATTTCTGATTTCTGATGTTTTGATTTCTGATTTGGGATTTTGTGATTTGTGATTCGGGAACTAATGTAGGGGCACACGGCAGTGTGTCCATTTACCAATATCAATTATAAGATATTTCTGAATTTTCGATTTCTGATTTGGGATTTTGTGATGTCATTTTGAGCGTAATTTCACAACATTTAGCAGGCGCAGCCAATAAATGTTAGTGAAATGAAGTGAAGAATCTCCTGCGCGATTGTCAATCACCCATTATCTTCATAATATTTAATGCATGCCATGCAAGTTGTAGAAAGCAATGCAATATCGGTAATGAGATTCTTCACTTCATTTAATATTGACGGAATACCGTCAACTAAATTACGCTCAAAATGACGCGCTTAGATTGTCATTCAAACAATCAAAAAAAAATCTTTAATTCCTATAATCATAATCTATAAATAATCCATTATAGGTTACTATTCCATCAGAACTAATAGGCAGCAGCATTTTTTCTCGAACCACAAACTTATTAGTTTTTAAATAAAGTAAATCACTGCTTTTATCTAAAGTGATTATACTGTCTTTTGAAATAAATTTTCCGTAACTGTACTTTGTATCAAAAATTCCTGAATTGATTATTATATAGTTACCGTTTTCTTTTAACTCTATTGTAAAATTACTTAACTCCTCACCATAAGATGCCCTTAATATTGATTGAGCATTTTCCCTTTTATATTGAAAAGCAAATAAACCGGCAATAATTACAACCATAATTGATGCATGGATAAATGGAACTATATGAAGAGGTAACTCTTTAAAATATTTTTAAAGAAGATCTTTGAATAGAAAACGGAGATACATTACAATTAAAGTAAGGCCGGTAAGCGTAAGAAACAGAATACTGAAAATGCCATCATAATACCATGAATAAATAAGTTGAATGATAAATATCAGTCCCGTTACATAGAAAACCTTAGCGGAATTTGGCACATTAATACGATTCATAGAAAAGCAAAAATAAGGATTAAGAAATTATCAAAACAAAACATAGTATAAAAATTCTCAGATTTACTTCAAACTCATATTTGAATAAAACTGAAACTATTGAAATATTAAATTCAAATCAGGTTAATTGAATCAGCCTGATAATTGTGATTTTGTTTTATTACTTCCTCCTCTTCCTTAATTTTCAAAACCTCAGGAATATTCTGAATTTCTGATAAAGGTATAAAAGGTTTCTTTTTAATATTGTTTTCCAAAGTGCCTTTTTTCTTTGGTTTTGGTTTGTTTTTCATTTGAGTTTTGATGAAAAGTGGAGTATCTGTAATTCAAAAATATCTTATCGGGTAATAATAAACAACAACTATTACAACTTTTAAAGTAATCTGTATTCGGTTAACGGTAAATACAAGATTAAATTGCTTTGTATTAAGTAATTACATAAAAACGACAAATTCGGATGTGAATAACTTTAAATTATTTCAATTTTTAAGCGTTGAAATACAATTAAAGAATTTTTTTTAGAATTGGAACAGATGGGCGTGTGATTTTATATTAAATAAAATACATCCATAAATACCTAGGCTGAAGGCCGCTGTCTTAAACCTGGGGCAACGTCCAAGGAATATATGCATATATGACCGAATTGGTTTACAGGTGGACACACTGCCGTGTGCCCC
>JACMRS010000049.1 GCA_014376345.1 Bacteroidia bacterium
ATTTAGTTCGGGCAGATACCTGAAATTCATTCCGTAAACTCCTGCAAGAAAACTCAGAGGCATGAAAATAGTACTGATAATTGTTAGCACTTTCATTACCTGATTCAGCTTATTACTCATATTTGTCAGGTAAATGCTCAGCAAATCTGTCAATATATTTCTGTAACTTTCTACCGTTTCATTAGCCTGAAAAGAATGGTCGTAAACATCGCGGAAATAATTAATCGATCTTTCTTCAATAAGTCCGCTGGTACCACCTTCCAGCTTGTTCAGAGCTTCGCGCATCGGCAAAATATGCTTGCTTAAAAGCATCAGATCTTTTTTAATATTCTGAATTTTATAAAGTGTCCTTGAATTTGGATAATACAAAGTTTCTTCTTCAATATTTTCGGTGGTTTCACCAATTTTGTCTACCATTACAAAATACTGGTCTACAGCTGCATCCATTATCTTATATAAAAGATAATCTGCATTGCGGGTTCTGATGGTTCCTTTTCCTGTTCTGATTCTCGATTTTATTTCATCAAAAAGCTTGCTCGGCCCTTCTTGAAAAGATAGTAAAAAATTTTGACCAAGTATCACACTTACCTGCTCAGTTTCAATGTTTTCATTGTTTTCAGAATAGTTGATATTTTTAAAAGTCACAAACAAAAAATCGCCAAACTCTTCAATCTTAGTTCTTTGCTGTGTGTTAAGAATATCTTCCTGAATAAGAGGATGAACATTATAACAATCACAGATACTTTTAATAATTTCTATATCATGCAAACCTTCAACTGCGATCCAAGTTACGGATTTTGAATTTTTATATGTAAAACATTCGTGAACCTTACCTACTTCAATTTCTTCCAGACGTTCCGCATCATAATCCATCACTTCAACCTTAACATTAGCAACCTTTTGTTCGCCAATATGGACAAGAGTTTCAGGAGGCATTCCTGCTTTCTCTGCAAGTCTGCTTTTAGTTCTCCGCAATGTCGGTTTTAATCTGTGAAGTTGTTTCAACATAATTTAATTCATTAGTTTTCCTGCGGCTTTGTACCATTTTTCCGGCAACTCACCACTTTTTGCGATTTCAAAATCGTTAGCAGTGCACCCGATAAAAACAGATGTTGGCTTAGCTGATTTTATTTTTTTTCCTTTTTTAGCAGGTGCTTCAACAGGTATTTCCATCCACCATCTTTCAGTTAAAAGGCTCTTAATAAAAACAATATCCTGATTTTTAGAAATATGGCAAGTGTAAACCATGAAATTTGGATGGTTTTTATCGGGATTGTCATTAAACCTATTGTCAATACCATCTGCAAAATACCACGCCATTTGTGCAAGTTGCATGGCATCTGTATCCAAACCTTTGTTCAGATCAAATCCATAAAATAAAGCTGTACTTATTTTATTAGAAATACCTGCATAACGACTTAAAAGACAAGCTTCTTCGTTGTATAAACCATTTGGGAAATGCTTAATTGAGGCCCCGAATTCACCCGCTTTAATTGCAGAAGTGTCAAAAGTAAAAACATCAGATTGCCTGAGTAAAGGTTCTGCTTCTGTATTATCTGCGCGAAAATCTCCAAGTCTGAGTGTTTCATAAAAAACAGACTCAATTGCTTCAATATCATCGGGAGCTACAAAGTAAGTCTGAGGAGTAAGCAGTGATAAATGAAAAAGTTTGTTCATCTCCATAAGTTGTTGAAGTGTGCTGTCTTCTGCGGTATTGATGCGGGGTGCTACCATTGCCAGATCTATTTGTCCGGTGAAAGCGTTTGTGCAAGCTGTGGTATAATCATCAGCTTCGCCAATAATCAGCGGACAGATATTGAGTTGAATCAACTCAATTATAACTTCTGTCAATCCGAATGCGAGGTTGCGTTTGTCTTTATCGTTGCGAATATTTCCAAGGTCAGCAATTGTAATTCCTGCAAAGCGATTACTTAATGTGTAAAATGCCTTCCTGAACAGATCGGCATTTTTGCCTAAACCTACAATTGCTATGTCAACATTCTGCAAATCGGGGAACTTGCTTTTATTTATCAGCATTGAGTTTCCAAGACAATCGGGCGATTTGCCCAGTCCCGTAAAAATGCTTTTATCTACCGTTTGAAAAAAATCTCTTACCATGTGCAAAAACTGAAGTTCAATATTCAATAAAATAAACGTATTTCGTCCCATAAATCTATCAACATGGTATTGGTAACAGGCGGAACGGGATTTTTGGGCAGCTATCTGATCTGCGACCTTCTTTTGGAGGGTTTTCAGGTGCGTGCGCTCAAAAGAAATACCTCCTCACTTGCCGAATTTAACATGATTACAGATTGCAGACTTGGTTCAGAAAAAAGCAGGCTATTATCAGCATTACAATGGGTTGAAGGAGATATTACAGATCCTTTTTCACTTGAAGAAGCGATGAAAGGTATTAAACATGTTTATCATACGGCGGCAATTGTATCTTTTCAGCCGGGTGATAAAAAACAGCTGATAAAAGTTAATGTCGAAGGCACTGCTAACATAGTAAATGCCTGCCTGTCTGAAAAAGTGGAAAAACTTTGTCATGTAAGTTCAACTGCGGCTGTTGGTAAGTCTGAAGGCAATGCAATTATAACAGAGGAAGCCGAATGGAATGACAGTGCTGATAACAGCAATTATGCGGTAAGTAAATATCTGGCTGAAATGGAAGTGTGGCGTGGGATTGAAGAAGGATTGAATGCAGTTGTAGTAAATCCCGGAATAATTGTTGGTGCCGGCGATTGGAACAGTGGTTCTGCAGAGTTGTTTAAACAGGGCTACAAAGGTTTGTTTGCTGTTACTAAAGGTGTAACAGGCTATGTAGATGTAAAAGATGTAAGTACAGCAATGATCATGCTGATGAAAAGTGAAATTTCCGGAGAAAGGTTTCTCCTGATTTCTGAAAATCATAATTTTTATGAATTTTTCAAAATGATTTCAGAAAAGTTTGGTAAAAAGCCAACCATGTTTATTGCAAGTCGCTGGCAATCTGAAATTGCTTGGAGACTATCAGCATTTAAAACTTTATTTGGAAAAAAAGCGTTTATTACTCGTGAAACAGCTCGTAGCAGTCAAAATTCAGACAGGTTCAGTTCTTCTAAGTTTATTAAAGCAACGGGCTTTAAATTTAATACGATTAAAGAAGCAATAAATGATTCTTGTGAAACGTTTAAAAGTGTATATGATTTGTCATAATAAAGTAAATATAGAATTAATCAGGCAACTAAAACACATAAGCAGATGTCTAATATTGAAAAGTGGAATAGCTTTTGTTAATTGAAGTATAAAATCCCAATAACCATGACACAGGGTAAAGAAAGTAGCGTAATTAAGGTCAGGAACCGAAGGCGATCAGCCGAAAAACCTATCCGCAAAGGCGGCGACGGTGAAAGACAAGGTCCTGCAGGCGTTTAATAAACAGGCCTGCATAACAAACGGTTTTTTCGTTTGTTTCAAAGTCTAAAACCCTTTTATTTATAGATAGTTTAAAGACCTTCAGATATTCTGAAGGTCTTTTTTTTAGATATCATTTTGAATAACTTCCGGCTCTTGTTCAGCAGCTTTTAATGCTTTCAGAATATTCTCCGTTTCATATCCTTTAGACATTAGATATTTAAGAACTTTTTGTTGTCTGGTGCGCAGTGTTCCGCCCCTTACTTCACGCATTTTCTTTTCAATAAGCATGCTTAGGGTTTTTTCATAATCGCTGTCCGAAATTTCGGCCATCCCTTTTTTTATGCAATAATCTGTTAGTTTTCTAAACTTTAGTTCTTGCCTTATTTTAATCCGTCCCCAATGCTTAGTTCTGAATTTCCCTCCTGCATAAGCCTTTGCAAAGCGCTCTTCATTTAGAAAACCTGTAACGATCATTTCTGCTATCAGGGCATCAACTTCATTTGGATACAACCCAAGTTCAAAAAGTTTATTTTTTACTTCCGAGTGGCAGCGTTCCTGATAGGCACAGTAATGCTCTATCTTAGGCTTAGCCATTTTCGGCGTGTGTCTGATATTGTTTTCTTTCGAGGTTTTCATGGACAATTTAATTATGGGAATTTTGGGAATTTTTTGAAATCAGGTTTTCTTTTTTCAAGAAACGCATTTTTACCCTCCTGTGCTTCTTCTGTGAAATAATAGAGTAGGGTAGCGCTTCCTGCAAGTTCCTGAATACCGGCCTGACCATCAAGTTCTGCATTCAGACCGTACTTAATCATTCTCAATGCCAAAGGACTTTTCTGCATCATTTCATGACACCATTCTACAACTTCATCTTCTAGTTTGTCCTGTGTTACTACTTTGTTTACCAGTCCCATATCCAAGGCTTCTTGTGCAGAATACTGCTTACATAAAAACCATATTTCTCTCGCTTTTTTCTGTCCGACAATTCTTGCAAGGTAACTGCTGCCAAAACCACCATCGAAACTACCTACTTTTGGTCCGGTTTGCCCAAAAATAGCATTATCGCTGGCAATAGTCAGGTCGCAAACAACGTGTAACACATGGCCGCCACCGATGGCGTAACCATTAACCATTGCAATCACCGGTTTTGGAAGAGAACGGATTCTTCTCTGAAGTTCAAGAACATTCAGCTTAGGAATAC
>JACMRS010000050.1 GCA_014376345.1 Bacteroidia bacterium
CACGGTCGTTTAGCATTTCACCATCAACTTCAGATGCCCCTGAAATAATAAATGCATAGACACCATTTCCTTTTTTCTTCAGATGATATTTAAGTTCAACTCCGGCATCAAGACTGCCAATATAAAACCAAGCAGACTGATGAATCCACATACCAGAATCGCTTTCATCAGGCGAAACGATTTGCTCCAGTTTATTTATACTGTTTTCTGGCTTTAAAGTCATCTGACCATAACGCGGTTCAACATTGTTTTTATCCGGAAAAACCCAGATTTGCAGAAGTTTTAAAGGTTCTGCAATATTGTTATTTTTTTCGCTGTGAAAAATACCCGTTCCGGCACTCATTACCTGCACATCTCCGCTTTCGATTACAGCAGTATTTCCCATGCTGTCACTATGAACAAGAGAGCCTGAAAGTGGAATTGTTATAATCTCCATATTTTCATGCGGATGTTTTCCAAAGCCCATACCGCCTGCAACCTGATCATCATTAAGTACCCGCAGCATTCCAAAATTTACACGTGAAGGATCAGAGTAATCTGAAAAACTAAATGTATGCCTTGCTTTAAGCCATCCATGGTCTGCTTTACCACGTGTTTCCGATTTGTGAATTACTTTTGTTGACATGATTATTTATTTTACGGTGCAAAGTTAATTTGTTTAATTTAACGCACCATTATAGACAATGCATATACTCTATATGATTTTTCGCATCATAAATACTACTATAAATTTTGTATATTAAAACAAATAACAAAGGCCCTACAATAGAGCCTTTGTTAAACAACAAACTAATTACAAAAATTTAAAGACTTTTGAAGTACGATTCAAGATTTGCATCTGAAATTTCAGCAAATTGGGTAAAATCATAAACTTTGCCATCGTTGCTGATAACCATATCCTGCATATAAACTTTCTTATTTTTATCCTTTAGCAAAACTATAATATTTATTTTCCAACCCGACGGCAAATTATAATAAGTTGAAGAAAATTGCTTCTTAACATCATCATATTCCAGCCTATAAAATCCTTTTAAATATTGTTCATTCAATTTTATGTAAGCTTCTGACGATACTACATCTGAAATTCCCGAAAAAGTACATTTTATTGGAAAACCTGAAGGGTCATTGTAATAAGCATCCAGATTACACCATCCGCACACATACAAATCAAATTTTACAATTCTTTTTTCATTATAAACTTTTAAAAGTGAATCGTAAACACGATTTATCGAATCTGCATTGTAAACAACTTTAATTGAATCTTTAACCCATTTTATAGTAGTATCATTATTATTATTTAAAGTTACAACACCGGTAAAATTATTAACGTTATTAATATTTATATCTTTATTTATAGGAATTGCCGCTTTAATTGGCATCGAGGGATAAACAATCACTCCATTATTTGTAGCATTAATATTGAACATGGCTGCCGAACCAAGAATTCCGTCAATTGCTTCCGTTCTTGCACCTGTTCCCATCATTTCCGCATAATTGGTAACCTCAATAAGTGTGATTTTTACTTTGCCCGTAACCGGAATTCCCTGATTATTGACAAATGTATTTGGAGCAATTCTGAATTCCATTCCTCTGTTACCTCTTATCAAGCCTCCGGCAGAACCATCAATCTCAAATGTCTGAGTTTGCGGTCTCATTGTCTTGTAAAATGATGCGAGAGTTGCATAATTTGAACTCTGAATTGCAGGTTTAGATTCGTATACTACGTTTGTCCTGTCTTTTTTGCAAGCATGAAAAAAACTTTCCATGAACAGCAAGATTGCAATTATTTTTATTTTATTTTTCATGATTTATATATTGGTTTAATTTTAAAAATTCTATTACGGTTTAATTTTTCACTGTTAATCTGAAATCAGAATCATTATATATACAGCCCATAGATTGAATAGCATTATTATTGATGCGATGGTGATCTTTAAAACATTCTTCATACATCCAAAGACGAGATCTTCCTGAAAAACGTGACATTTTAAAATTAAAAAATATAAAAATTAACTGTTTAATGAACTCCACGTTAATTTAAAATTGTATTAAATTAAAATTAAGTGAATA